>SDOA01000062.1 GCA_004524595.1 Candidatus Thorarchaeota archaeon
AGAATCTATTCAGGTAAACCAGGAACAACGGATGATCGACTTCATACACTCAATCTTTGGTTCTCTATTGGATTAATAATGTTCAGTCTAGCTGAAATTGCGGGAATTCTTGTTCGGTCAACTCAAAGCAATCAGCAGATTCTAACTATCATCCTAACACAAATACCAGGTATTCTTCTGTGGGGTTTTGGTATTATTCAATATCTCAGTTCTCTGAATATGGCGTTTCGGTTCTCAGATAGCGGGAAACTGTGGATATGGCTTGTAGTGATTTCTGGTATCGCTTCAATCGCTCTGATTGTTATAATGACATTCGGATCTTCAGGGTCATTTCTTATAGAAAAGATCATTCTCTCACCGATATTAGTCGGACTAATTGTGTTCACCTCTATCACAGGAGGACTAATCTGGCTCTTTCGCGGAGGCCTCCTATCAAAACCTTTTCTGTTCTTTTTTTGTGCATCAAGCTTATTGTCAATTCGAGTGTTCTTTTGGGTAATTACAGAATTTCAACTCAATACATTATATGAGAGTTTGATTTCTATTGAAGTCTACGTTCTTTGTGGAACTGCACTTCTTCTTTCAAAGAACCTTGATAATCTGAGAGGATGAGAGAATTCATTTTATTCATTATGACGCCCTTAATTACGAATTCCTTTATCGTCCTCATCTGTCAACATTTTCTGAATCATCTCTCGCAGGGGTTTTGGAACTGAATCAGGGTTGCTAATGGTCATTCACTAAGCGTTCCTTAAATTTATCTAACATTTCTCGTGTTATCTGTTGAGAAGAGCCCATCATACCCATCTCACGAGCTGTGCTCATGCCACCAGCATTCATCATTCCTTGGTTAGGTTGCTGATATTTCTTCCATCAGAAGAAACAACAATTTTTGCAGTTTCTACGACATCTTCAGTTATTTCCTCAAGACCTTGGTGTGCATAGTATGTCTCGTAAAGAGCTTTGAAAATACCATCCTTCGCGAGAAGCTCTGCATGAGTACCTTGTTCAACAAGTTCACCATGATCAAATACTAGAATCCGTGAGGCATTGGCAATCGTTGTCAACCGATGCGCAATGACAATTGTGGTCCTATCATGGAAAAGCAATTCTTGGGCATCCTGTACAAGTGATTCACTATATGCATCTAGACGACTTGTAGCCTCATCAAGAATCAATATCTTTGGATTAGCCAGCATTGTACGAGCTATTGTAATCATTTGACGTTGGCCTGCACTTAGATTCTTTCCACTTTGGATAACTTTTGTGTGATACCCATCTGCAAGTACATCAATGAACTCGTCTGCACCAAGAAGCTTGCACAATTTAACTATCTCCTCATCGGAAGCATCGAGTTTTCCATATCTAATGTTCTCCATAATAGTATCATCAAACAAGTACGGTTCTTGGGGAATTAGTGACATTGAACGACGAAGAGAATGTAATTGTACTTCGCGAATTTTTTGATTTCCTATGAAGATGGCTCCTTCAGTTGAATCATAGAATCGGTTTACAAGTGCTGCAATGGTTGTCTTCCCAGCTCCAGTATGACCGACAATTGCTACAGTTTCACCAGGATTAATAACAAAACTCACATTCCGAAGAACCGGAGTGTTTTCTACATATTCAAATGAAACGTTCTTGAAATAGATTCCATCGCTTTCAGTATGTAGAGGGATTGCGTCAGGAGTATCTGTTATAGCTGGTTTTGACTCAAGAATATCTGTTACACGGTCCATTGCAGCTAGTGACGATTGAACCTGTGTAGCCATCAAACTGAGCCCAAGCAGTGGAAATAGAATTCCCCGAACGAGTGTGACACCTAGGAAAATATCTCCAAGTAATAGTACCGGGGTAGTCCCAATAGCTAGTGAACCTGCAACAAATAGCATGGCAGCGATAGCAAATTGTCCGATTGACATCAATAAAGGTTGCATTGATGTCATTAGAATCATAAATCTGAAACCATATTTGTATGCCTTCTGGTTAAGTGTCAACAAATCTTCTGCAAGTTCATCCTCGCGATTAAATGCTTTGGCAATGTGAATACCACTAAGGTTCTCAGCAATCTGCCCAGACACCTCTCCTGAGGCTCTCTGAGATGCAAGCATAATTCTCTGTCCAACTGTACCAAAGAGCCCAGCAATGAATACAATCCCTGGAACAACAACTAGAGAGGTCAGTGCAAGCATAGGTGACATCAACCAGAGAAGAATAAATGATGCAACAAGAGTAAGTATCTGACTCGTAAAACCAATTAGAACTTGAATACCAGTGCTTAAATTAGTCGAGTCACTTGTGACCCTTGATGTGACATTTCCAGCCTGTTCTGTTTTATGATATGAAAGGTCAGCATTTACTAGATGTTGATAGACATCCTCTTGGACATTCTGGACTAGTCCAGCCTGTGCTATTGACATAATCCAAGTATTAACCCCATTCATGACCCAGTTTACTACTGATAAAAGCAAGAAGATAATTGTCAATGTGATAAGAATATTCAATGAACCTACTCGATAGACCGAATTGATACCTTCTCGAAGAACAAGTGGATTAATCACTCCAACAATGGTAGCGACAAGAGAGAGAACTGCACCAATTGCAACAATCCGTTTGAAATTACCTAGATAGTGTACCATCTTTCCAAGCAGAACGCGAATGGGTCGGCTTCTCTTCTCTTTCTTTCTTAACAACGAGTGAGGACCTCTGGGACCAGGTCCTCCCGGACCATGCATTCCCATTATGCAGCACCTCCACTCTTAGTAACACTCGCGAGTAGCTCTTGTGCTCCGGGGAGTCTTTCAAAGACACGACAGTAATGTTCTGAAGATTTCAATAACTCTTCATGAGTCCCAATAGCAACAAGATGACCTTTTTCTAAGATTAGTATCAAATCTGATTCTATGAGTGTTCGTAGTCGCTGTGTAACAGTGATGCTGGTTCTTCCACGCATTACCTCATCCAATGCCTTTCTCATGAGGAATTCTGTTTGAGCATCAACAGCACTTACTGAATCATCAAGGAGTAGAATCTTGGGGTCTTGAACAATTGCTCGAGCTATTGCAAGCCTCTGTCTTTGACCTCCACTGAGGGTCATTCCACGTTCGCCAATCATGGTGTCATAACCATCAGGTAGTTCTACGATGAACTCTTCTGCTTGTGCACGCCTAGCTGCATCGATTATTTCGTCATCAGATGCATTTGACCTTCCAAAAGCGATATTCTCTCGAATTGTCATTCTAAAGAGAAAGATATCTTGCTCAACGAGGCTAACAACATCTCGAACATACTTAGTCGAAACGTTTCGTAGATCAACTCCCCCAACCCTAATTTTCCCTGCTGTAGGGTCATATAACCGCAGTAGGAGCTTTAAGACTGTGCTCTTTCCAGCTCCTGGACCACCAATAAGTGCAACTCGGGAACCTCCAGGAATGCTGAAGGATAAGTCTTTAATGGCATAATGAGGATTCTCATTTTCTTCACGACCGTATTTAAAACTCACATTTTCAAAAACAATGTCACTTGTCCAATCAACGTCTATGATTTCCTCCTCAGGTTCGGACATAGGATCATGCCAATTAAGAAAATCAACAACACGTTGTGCATTAACATATCCTCCCCTTAAAAGAAGAAGCATGGCGGGGAATTGGAAGTTGAGTCCCTGAAGGGCTGTTAATAATCCAAGGATTGTGATCATCTGTCCAATATTCAAAAAACCATTAATAACTGCATAACCTGCATAAGCAAATGCCAATGTTGTCATCCCTGCAAGAATCAGAGCTGGAAGATAAAATGCTGAGAGCTTTCCTTCTTTAGCCGTTAGGCTTTCTTGTATCTTACTTACTTCATGAAATTTTTTGACCTCAAGATCCTCAGCATCAAAAGCTCTGACAACCTCGATACCTTGAAACACACCTTGGGTTACAGAGGTTAATGCTTCCATATTTTCCGACCGGTTTCGTCTGACAGGCTCAATTGCATTAGCATAACGATAAGAAAAGACTAGGTAGATTGGCGTGCCAATCATCATGATCAACGTGAATCCATAGACGGGAACCAAGTAAGTTCCAACGGGTATGGTGATAATAGTACTTAAGCCTGGAATGAAATCTATCTGAATCAAGAGAATTGCTGTCACGAAGAAAGATGCAAGTCCTGTAGCAATGTTTCTCATTGCTGGATTAAGAGAGAAACGGACCCATGAGATATCTTGCATGGCAACTGCAAGAAGTCGTTTGCTATCATATTCATCATGAAATGTCATGCTATAGACTTGTAATGCCTCAAAGAAGTCTTGTCGAGCATCACGTTCCCAACGGAGAGTAAGTGTGGCCCAAACATAACCTCCAATAAAATAGAGAGCCATGTAGATGAGTGCAAATAGGAAAATGAGATACACATAGTTCATGAATTGAGGAGTCATTGATGCAGTCGTCTGAATCTCATTCACTGCTAACCCAATGAATACTGATGGAAATACAGTAAGAATAGTTGAAATTACAACAAGGAAGAGACCAATACTTGCAATAACCTTGTTTCGCGTCATTCCACTCAACATATATCTCCAAGGAGTTCTCCGGATAGTTTCACCGCCATTGTTTCTAGACATTCTATGTAACACCAGTTTTGAGTTTATCAATGATTGAAGTCAAATGTGCAGACATTTTTTGGAGACGACGGAGTAGTTGGATCTGCTGCTTTTTATCAATCAATTCCAGGACCGAGTCGAATGATTCTAACGAATGACTAACATTATGCAAATGAAAACGAATCCGTTCTTCTGGCTCCAATAACTTTTCCCAAAGTTTAGGTCCTAAACGAGTCTTCTCTCCTACCTCTCCTGTCATTTGTTTGATGACCATTGTCATCTGCTCTTTTCCTTTTGTTGTAAGACGATAGGTCTTACTTCGACCATCGGTTGTCGCCGCTTCAATAATATCATCCTCTTCTAAAGAGGAGAGCATTGGATAGATAGTTCCTGGGCTTGGATCCCACTCACCATCAGTAAGATCTCGAAGTGTTTGCATTATATCAGTACCAGTCATTTCCTGATGCCGTAGTAATCGAGGGATAATGTGACGAAGAAGTCCTCTAGGTATTGATTGGGGCATGTTGAAACGTTCACAGCCCGAATGAGGATGTTCATTCTTCAATCGATATCTCTCCAATATTATCGGATGCGATATCGTATCCGATATAAAGATTGCCGTTTGACTGCAACTCCATTTGATTCACGTTCTCTAGGACAAGTTTGATAAGAAATCATAAAGTCGATATCAAGATACATGAGAGTGAAATAGAGTTGGGCGAGAAGGCTAAAGTAAAGGAAACAGTTAGGCTATTTACCAAAGTCTGGCAGTTGCCATCCTATAGGCAGATACTTCTGATACTTATTCTTCTCACTGCTTGTACTTCATTGTTTGCGTCAGTAGTGAAGCTTGTAACAGGGAGTACATCTGATGTTATTCAACTCTTCTTGATGTACATGATATTATTGGGTACACCAGTCTTTCTAGGTACAACCCTTCTATACCTGATAGGAAAGGATGAAGGATCACCTCTTGATGCTAGAAGGACAGCAGGAGCTGTGATGTTTGGACTTGTCTTTTGGTACATCCTCGGGATAATTGGTGTGTTCATTGATGGAATCACAAACTCTCAGTTTTTCGAGATTAGATTCTACATGCTTGGGGCTGGCATAGCCTATTTCCTGTTCGCATTTCTTGTCAACGGCTTGAGCGATCACTCATTCATTCGTAACATCATTGGAGCAGCTGTCCCAATAGTTCTATGGTTACTTCTCCAAAATTATTTACAGACAATTAATCCATCTTTGCCGCAGCTCGGAGTCTTTTGGTTTGTGAGTGCTTGTATGGTCGTGTTGATACCATCACTTGTGGTTCGATATATCTATCGAGCAGTAAGTACTCCTTTCGAGAGAGACCTAGGTATCAATGGACCAGAATTGCTTCGAGCATTTGGTCATGATTATCTAGCAGGTAATCCTGAACCACTAGAGAAGCTCTTGACAAATATTGCTACGAATCAAGATGTACCTATGGAAATAATTCTCTTTTCGGACGAAAATGGACTTGTGGCTTGCGGAGTAATTGAATATGTCCATCCTGGCCCATTCCGAGATATCGGAAGCAGTGACCTGCCATCAGTCATCATGAATCATATCAAGGAAAGATACAATGTCCCTTCATTTGTCCTTCATGGTAGCTGCACTCATCAACAGAATCTTACAACCAAGCAAGATTATCCTAAGGTTCTTGATGAAATAGACAGGTTGATCGAAGAGACTCGTACACATGAAGAGATATCAGGACCTCATTGGAATGATGGGGGAAAGTTCAAAGTATGGACACTCTTTGCTGGTAATGATGTACTGACAATAAGTACTAGTGCTCCAGAGTTCACTGATGATATCTCATTAGAAGTCGGATATGATACAGCCAATATGATCAGAAAAATTGTCCCTTCAATTGAAGGAGTAGCAATTGTAGATGCACATAATTGTATCAACGATGATGCTATTTCTGTGAATAGGGGAGATCCAGAAGCAAGCGACTATGTTGGCATCGTTTCTGAAGCAGTCTTCTCAACGGTGAATGCAACTCGAACCTCTGTTGAAATGGGGATATATTCAGTCTATCCAGAAGATATCACACCTAGGGAAGGTATAGGACCTGGAGGAATAACTGTTTTAGTGTTAAAAACAAAACAACAAGAAATGGCGTTGGTCTCTGCTGATGGTAATAATGTTGAACCAGGATTTCGCGAGAGAGTCATTAGCATATTGAAGTCTCAAGGTTTTGACAATGCAGAAATAACCACAACAGACACTCATGTTGTAAATGCAATTTCACTCTCAAGCAGAGGTTATCCTCCTGTCGGTAGAAACAAGCCAGATGAAACACTCGAGTATATTGCGATTGCATCAACAAAGGCTCGAGAATCAATAAGACACGTCAATGTTGGAATTGGTTTTGGTAAGATAGAGAATCTCAGGACTTTTGGCGAAAAGGGATTTGACACTCTTACAAGAGATGTAGCAGAAGCGGCAAGCATCGCGAAGGAAAAGGGAGTTAGAGCTGGAGGTCTTGCCCTTCTCATATTGATTTTTACCTCATTTCTTTTCTAAAAAGAAATCGCGGCATAATTCGATACAGGTAAATACAAAATCACTCTAACGAAATCTCTCTAGATGCGGTGTTCCTAATGAGTAAGAAACGTGTCTTAATTGGTATAACAGGTGCTAGTGGAGCAATCTATGGAGTTAGACTCATCAAAGCACTCAAGAATGCAGGTCATGAAATACATTTAGTCATTAGTCGATGGGGTGAAGAGACCCTCAAATATGAAACAAAAGAAAGTAAGGTCTCTTTGAAGAGCGAGGTATTCAAAATATACGAAGAAGACGACCTAATGGCAGGTCCAGCCAGTGGAAGTTTTCAATTGGATGCCATTGTCATAGTGCCATGTACAATGAAGACACTTGCAGGAATTGCTCATGGCTATGCAGACAATCTTATTGCGAGAGCTGCAGATTGCGCATTGAAAGAGAGAAGAAAACTCATAATAGTTCCTAGAGAAGCCCCGTTAAATCTGATTCATATACGAAATATGGAGAGGGTTACAGAGGCAGGGGGAATCATAATCCCTGCCAGTCCAGCATTCTGGCACAGACCAAAGACAATTGAAGAACTTGTTGACTCGATTATAGATAGAATTATGTCACATCTAAATTCCACTCCAGATACTGCTGCAGTCTGGTCTGGGCAGTGACTGAATTATCCTATCAGAAATGAATACCGAAAAGATCCTAGTAATGTTACATCCAATGTGTGTTCATCAACTTCAACAAAGGGCTAAATTTCATGCCAATTTTAGTATATCATTGAAGATAGAGAGCGATTGTGAGTGTATGCGTACAATATTTACAACGTATTGGTAGCCGTTTTCCTAATTCTTCGACTTCCTCGATCTCAAGAGGAGCGCCACACCTAAGACATACCCAGGAGTCCATCGTATCAGCAAGTTCATCAATTGTCGTTGGGAGCATTGATACATCCTCTCCAAGTGCTTCGACCTTGACGGTTGAATGACGGCCATTCTCTGGTCCACAGACAATGATGATTACTGCAACCTTATTCTTCGTGTATTTACCCTCAGCGTACCCTCTGATAGTACCAATAAATTCGCCAGCTACAATATGCTCTTCAGTGTCTACTACATGGAAGTTCTTGAGAGGAAGAATCTTCTCAGCTTTTGTGAAGAGAACTTGTGCATTCCAATCAAGTGTCTGCTCCTGTTGCGTCTTCTCTAAATCATGGAGAATTAAATCAAAATCAGCTGATGTTTTCTTAGATGGGTGTAATAAATCGCAGACAGAACGAATAAGATATGGTTCTACACTCAATGTGTGCAACTGATCTAAAAAGTCAATATAAGAAACAGTAGCTACAATCTTCCCTTGAACACAATCCTTTGTGGGATAGAACGAAAACTGTGGTGATCGAAAACCGCTAACTTCAATCCGCGAGATGGTTTTGACACTTTCACCAGCAATCTCCATACAATCAATTGGATAGGCAATAATACTGACTGTAACATTTGTAATCACATATCCACTATTATTGGCTACTTTGACCTTATAGTCGAATTTACCACCTACAATCTCACAACCTCTAAAGACTTGTACTCCAGACGCTCCACTTTCGATTGGTTCAACTTCATCCTCAAAGGATTCAGATGGACCGGGTTCAGTTGCTTCAACAGGAGGTCTAATCTTATCAGCTTGAATTTCATTATATGCCAATTGCATTGCCTTAGCATGGTCTTGGGGAATATCAAAAACGAACTTTCCGTGGATTGAACATAGAAGAACTACCCTGTCTTCACGAGCACCAGGTTGAACATAGACAAGGTCTAGTATTTCATAGCATTCAGGGCATTGATAGAATCTCTTATACAGATCTACAAGCATATTTGAATCAAGACTATTTGTGAATAGACGTTTACTTCTATGACCATTTCTACATTCAACATCGAATTCAATGAGACCTCTCCGTTCTTCAACATCTTTGAGATTTAATGGCATTTTACATTTAGTGCAGCTTAGACTCTTAATAACAGATGGAAAATGATCTAATGATTTCTCATGATTAGAGATTATTTCAAACACTGCAGGTGTTGCATCGCGTTGCATCACACCATGAATAGGACACACTATTTGAAAATTCACTCTTTTCCCACTCTTCCGTTTAGAAAGAATATAGGTCAAATTTCCACATTCATCGCAGGTCAACATTGCTCCTGTAACACGTTTTACTATGGTGTCACTCCATGTTAAAGGAAGAATTCTATCAGTTGTATGTTTACTTCCAGGGCATAAACACTTCAATTTGTACCCAGTTTTAAGATCCTCAATGCTGCGGATTGCTAGAGGTTGCCTGCAATCTTGAGCGGTTAATGTCGCCTTCAACACAGCATCTTCAGGTATTTCTGAGACTGCAATCTTAAGCAAATCAAGAAAGCCAAGAGGAATATCTTTCTTGATAATTCCATGAACAGGGCATGACGAATGGATTCTTGCTGAATTGCCAGATTTCTCTATATGAGCTATGTGACCAGGCATTCCACATTTATCACAATGAAGTACCCGTTGTAGAATACGCTTTAACAGACTGTGTTCTATATTGCTTGGTAAATATCGAGCTTCTCTATGACCATTTGCACACTTGGTTTCGATTTCAATGATACCTCTTCGCTCTTCAATCTCACTTATCGCAAAAACAAGACCGCATTGAGGACATCTGAAAGAGTCAATAATTGATCGTGGGCTATCCACATCTGATGCAGCTATACTAATGCTTGATGTATATGAACTTGGAAATTCTCTTTTTTGTAGACCGTGTTGTGGGCAGAGAAAGATACCTTCGGTCTTTATACCCTGAGTTTGAGAATCAATTAGGGTCATAAGAGAACCACAGTCAAAGCAAACAAACAATTTCTTGAAGATCTCTGTTCCCATATCTTGCATTTGATGTTCTGCAAGTCTCCGAACGCTCTTATGACCATTGAGGCACTGTGACTCGAAGGTAAGAATCCTTTCTTTCAATCCCACGTTACGGATATATAGAGGTTCGTGGCATTTTTGGCATGAGAACAAAGTTATTCACCCATGGAATTTTCTTATTACCACTTGCTGCGTAACTTTGATTCTTAAGGGATTCTTTGATATCTATGTTAAAGTGTACATTACTAGCTGGATTCATTATTCTCTGTATCTTTTGGGGATTTTGTTGTAGACTGCTTCTTTCCAGCCTTTTTTTGAGATTCTAATAATTTCTGAAGATGTGTTATTATCGGCAGCTCACCTCGTTGAATCGCTAAAGGAATTGCAAAATACAAGATGGCAACACCTCCAACAACTATTAACAAATTACCAATGAAAGGAATCCAAGTTAGATAAAATCCTATGACTTGCACCAATCCACCAATAAGGAGACCTGGCCATGCAGCTTCAACTGCTCGTCTAACTGCGTTTAATGCGGTAGCAAAACAAACAAGAGCGAATCCTGTGGACTGGAATAGCCCTCCAAGTATACCAATGTAAAATCCAACATACCAGATGATTGCTCCGGCAAGAATCAAAAGATAATTAGGATCATCACCAATTTGTTCTAGAACATTCTTTGGTTCTTCAATCATATTCTTCACCAATGATATATAGATTGGATGTCTATGGTATTATGCATTTTGTACAATCGCTATGTACTTCCAGCAACATCTACACTCTCCAGTACTTTGTCAGCATATTTCTTCAACTTTGACCGATAACCTCGAGTTGTATATACTCGTATAGTTTTCAAAATGCGATAGTAGCTTCTAGCAACAGGACTGGAATCACTTACTTTCCAAAATTCATAACCAGTGGACCCTCGTTCAAATAAGACCACCTCATCAAGATTGAATTTCCCGGGATAAAATGTCACTGAGGGTCTATCAGGAAAATCAATGAAGACATTTTGTACATCGATATCTGCATCATCAGCAATCTCCTTCTCAATAGCATAGAGACCATCAGGTGTAGATAGCTTATTCAGAAAGACGGGATTTGAAATTGAACGCGTACTGACCAGTTTAATCAAATTTCTCTTGGTATAATCTGAGAATAATCTATTGGCTGAACGCATCTCATCACTTGCATCAGAATCAACTCCAAGAAGACGGTGCAAAAATGAGAGATCATCATATTTGAAGAAACCAACAGGGTCATCTAATGGTGCTGGAAACAATTGAGACCCAGCATCCTCAAGAACCCGAAGTAGCATCAACTCAGCAGCACGAATTGTCTTATGAAAATACACTGCATCAAACATATTGACAGCTGCAGAAAGGTATGATTCTAGGGTGAATAAGGAGCTTCGTTCAACTGCAATCTTGTTCTTCGCAATTCTTGTTGAATCAAACAGTCTGTGAAATTCCAGTTGTGCATAGTCTACACCTGCAAAATAGGAGTCTCGTTGAAGGTCATCGATTAGTTCAGGATTTATCGGACAATGGATCAGATCTAATCGGACACCCTTAATGGGTATACCTCTCTCAAGGACATCTTGGATTTCACTTGGATCGAATCCATTGCTTTCGATTTTTTCGCCAATTATGGTATTATCCAATACCGCCCTTGTTAGCTTCAACGGGGGTGCACCGCGAACAGTAAGATATTCTTCCATTACATTTGACCAAGGACCGTTTACAATCATCAGTAATAAGGAGGCTAACCTTGCCTTTTGTATCTCCTCAATTGTACCACCGAGATATTCTAAAAATACTCTTGTGAGGTGAAGAAAACCAAGAGTCCGTCCCATGAGAGATATATCAGCCCCTGGATACACGAGTGATATTCCAGCAGGACCTTTGATATAACGCAACCTCTGAGTCATTTTTAAATCTAGAATTTCTTTTTCAACCTGTGAGAGAGAGATATACCCGTGTATTGGATCCTTTATTCGAAGAGCGGAGGGGAAATCAGTTATTGGCATTACTCATTCAACCAAATAATTACTGAACTATATTATATAAAAGAGCTTGAAATACATAGTCATCCTTGCTCATAGGAGAACCTTATTCAAGGGTTTTGTCCGGGGTTAAAAATATGAAACGATTGTGGATTGCATTATGCCTCTGTTTGATTATGTGTGTCCCATTGAGCACAACTGAGCCATTGACAAATGAAGGCCATAATCAAATGAGAATTACAGAGGATACATCCCAGTCAGATATCAAACGCGTATACGGAATGAATTTAGCTCCTGAGATATATATCGATGCCTCAATTAATGAATACAGGGATTTTGTTCGCACATTTACTGAGAATGGAACAAGATGGATTATGGATTATAGCATGGCAACAGAAGGTAATAACTACCATGCTAGAAATTATATCATACAGCAGATGCAGGAGCTTTCATACAATAGATTAGAGATTGAGCTTATAGGGAAACATTACAATATCATTGGGAGGTTACCGGGATATCTACCTGGAAATCATTCAGTCTTTGCAGTATCAGCACATTATGATAGTCCACAGGGTTCACCAGGTGCAAATTGTGATGGGAGTGGAATTGCAGTTGTCTTGTCACTAATCAGGATAATGTCACAATATGAATGGCCATTAGATATTTACTTCATTGCATTTAATGGTCTCCATACCCAAGATTTCATGACTGGAAGTCCTGAAGTGGCAAATGAATTCCAACGAAGAAATATCGATATCCTTGCTCTGTACAATGTTGATACGATATTAGTTCAAGATAGTACAGCTCCAAGTGATGAGCGAATACTGATGGGGTATGCTACTGGAGGACAACAGAACTATCATAGAGGGCAATACTGGGCTGAACTCACGCGTATGATGAGTAACAATTATGGGATGAATGCAATTGTTCCAGTGCCATCTACTTCTTTCTATCTTTGGACAAGATCGGACCATTACTCATTCTTCGAACGTGGTTTCACAAATGTGCTCTGTGCATTTGAGTCAGGACTATCATTGGACGAGTCTTATCAAGGGAGCTCAGATAGATGGGACAATCCGTCATATCAATATCACCTGGGGAGTGAAGTTACTGGCGTCATTGGAGCAAGCATGGCTTTCACCATGAGCAGGTCATATGGAGAACCAACTACATTGAATCATGTATTCACATTGGGTTCCGGGAATGTGAAGATTTTCTACTTTGCTGTGACTACCCCAACTACAGTGAATGTGTCAGTCCGATGGTATGGTGGAAGATCAACATTTGCAATATTCGACCCAAGTGACACAGTCATTGCTTCAGCTGAGTATAATACGACTTCACCCTGGGAAGCAACAGATGTCTTTAGCAAAGCAGTAACCACAAAAGGGCTGTATTATGTACTTGCGTACAACTCTGGCTATTCCTCAGTTGGCTATGATTTGACATTCTCATATGATACCGATATTGATTCAAATGGTGTCCTTGATAGGGAAGAACACTGGTTAGAACAAAGCTATTTTGAAACAGACTCCGATCTTGATGAACTTTCAGATGCAGAGGAAATATTCATCGGCACAGATAGATATGATTCCGACACAGATAGTGATTTGATGCCAGACAAGTACGAAGTTGACATGGGCTTTGATCCTCTGGATCCCTCTGATGCAAATCTTGATGCCGATGAGGATGGTTTGTCCAATTTACAAGAGTACCAAGCAGGGACTGACCCTTTTAATCCGGATTCTGATTTTGATGGTATGGATGATTTATGGGAGCTGGAGAACGGTCTCAATCCCCTTGTGAATGATGCAGATTTTGACCCGGATGAAGATGGATTATCCAATCTTGAAGAATATCAATTAGGCACAAATCCACAAATCCCAGAGCCACCTCCACCTTTGGATATATGGATACTAACACCTATACTAGTGATTGTACCAGTGGTAGTAGTTCTATACTTACGAAGAGAAGATATATTTTAACTTGTAGAGGAATCAAGAGATGAAACGATTTGAAGTCCTAGTTGTAGTAACAATCTCACTTCTTGTAATTTCAAGTCTGATTCCAACATTTACGAATCAAACAAATCTTACTATTCAGCAAAATGTGATTACAAAGAATTCGGAGACGCAGATTGAGAGAGTATACGGCGTTGACAAGTCACAAGAGATCTTTAATTATATCTCAAAGGCATCATTTACTAACTATGTCAGAAAATTGACCGAGAATGGTTCTCGCTGGATTCAAGCACCAGAGCTAGCGAGTAATCGGAACACTGAAGCCCGTGAATGGATTGCTGACGAGCTAGCAAGTGTTTCGAATGGACGCATCGAAGTTGAGTTTATTGGCAATTACAAATCAGTTGTTGGCAGACTCCCTGGTTATTTACCAATAAAGGCACCTGTATTCCTCGTTGGAGGGCATTACGATAGTGTCTTAGGGAGTCCTGGCGCAAATGATGATGGAACAGGAGTCGCCACCATGCTTGAGATTGCCCGTGTGATGTCAAGGTATGAATGGCCTCTTGACATCTATTTTGGGGCTTGGAATGCAGAAGAGATAGGTCTCTATGGTTCAAAAGAAGTAGCTCAGCAATTTGTGCAACGAGATATTGACATCTTGGTGCATTATAATGTGGACATGCTCTTAGTGCCTGACCCGTTCGACCTATCAGTACTCATGGTCTATCAGGCAGGACCGTATCACATCGGTCGATATTGGGCAGACCTCCCCTCTATGATGAGTAAGAATTATGGGCAGGATATCATTCAACCTGTAAGCTCAACAGATTTTCCTGCGTGGCAGAGATCGGACCATTATTCATTCATTGAATATGGGTATGGATCATCACTTTTTGCGCATGAGAGTGGAGCAGAATATGATATATGGTATCATTCATCCGGGGATTCCTGGGACAACCCTGCATACGATTATGAAATTGCCACACAGGCGGTTCGAGCTATTGGAGCAAGTATAGCTTTTACTATGTCAAGAGCGTATGGAGAGGTAGTAAACAGACAAAAAACATTCGATCTAATTCCAGGACATGTAAAGGATTTCAATATGGTCATAACTGGACCGACAATAGTAAATGTTTCGTGCAGATGGTATTCAGGAGGTGCCACTTTTTCATTCTATAATGCAGAGGGAAATCTCATTGATTCTTTTATTTCAGATAATGCATCTCCATGGGAATCACAACGAATCTTTCAAATCCCAGTTTCTAATGAAGGTCTCTACCTCTTACGTGTCTTTAATCACAGAGGTACAACTGCTGGTTATGAACTGTCTTATGAGTATGACACAGATATTGACAACAATGATGTTCCTGATAGTCAAGAATTCTGGATTGATAAGGCATATTTCATGATTGACACGGATTTAGATACAATTAGTGATGCTGAAGAAATGATAATTGGAACCTCATGGGAATCAGTAGATACAGATTCTGATCTCATGCCTGATAATTACGAAATTGATAACCAACTCAATCCTCTTGATCCAAGTGACGCATTACAGGACTTAGATGGCGATTCATTAACTAATCTTCAAGAATATCAGTTTGGTTCGAGCCCGTTACTTGTCGATACTGATTCAGATGCTTTACCTGACCCTTGGGAATATCAATACGGCTTGAATCCTCTTGTCGATGATTCACTTGAAGATCCTGATAACGATGGTTTTACAAATATTGAAGAATATCAACGTGGCACAAATCCAAAGGTAGCAGACATAGCTCCAGTAACACCTATCATTGCTTATGCATGGCAAATAGGAGTTGGAATCACTATGATAACAGGGGTTATAGTATGGTATCGCAGACATTAACATGAATTAGAACCATATACAGTCCGTAAAGATTCAAATTACAATAGGACATTCTTCTCATGGGACTGAAGTGGTAGATATGTACACATGTGATGATTTATCTCCCAAATTAGTGGAGATTCAAGAGTGTGTATTGCCTGAAGATGAGTGGCTCATAGGGATCTCTAATCTTAACTATTTCAATGGTGTTGGGTACTCCATGCCAATTGGTCTTAGAATAGATAAGAGCTTGGTTAATCAAGGGGAATCGTTATCGGGAGGTAGAATTACAGCAGATTTACCACAGAGTTCCAATATCGATGATCCTGTTAGGTTTACAGATTTGAAACAAGACGAAGATGATCCACTCTTAAGGATGAGATATGACCTCTCGCATGATGATCTATCGGTATTGGATGAGAAAATTGGTAGAGGAGTAGAGATTGGAACTCCATCGAATGAACAGCTATTCGCGAACTTGGAACAGGACATGGAGGCTATGAACCTCTATGCATTTATCCCAGGAATTTTCTATTGTTCTGGGCAACAGACATCAGTGGATGGAGTTCTCATCGAGGTCACACAAAAACAACTCTCTGGAATGACAATCTCTAGTTTTAGACCTGAAGATGTAAGGCCTTTAGATATTAGTACTGGGATTGTCCTTGATGTGAATGGATTCGGAAAGACTGCACATTTAAACATGGAAACACTTGGGACATTCCATTCAGAATCTTTTCTCAAAGATGCAAGTGTTTCAAATGATTTACTTCAATATTCAAGAGAGATTGAACTCGCAATGCGTCTGTCAAGATGGTTTCCCATTAAGGTATTGAAACAAGCATATGCTGCTAGTTCGTTCTTACACTCACGCATTCTTAGGCTTCTTGAAGATGTTGAGTTTTATGGACTCAATCCTCGGTGTAGAATCTATGTACGCAACGAAAAACATCCCTTTGGTACTGTAGTAGATGTAAAATATCGAAGCCACGAGAATATTCTAGACCTCAATAATGAATCGGGCTTAGCATGTCCAGACGAGATTGATTTGGAGATGGAACTAAATAAGCTCACATTTTCAAAAGCAATTGGTCCAAGAAATGAGATCAATATTGAGAATGCCATCATGGATATGCTGCATCTCATAGATTCCGTTTTTCAGGGCAGAACTAAAAAAGAAGAGGTCTTGAGGAAACTGACTGAGGAGACTGCTAGTTGATGGAACTCGACCAAATAATGAGATCAATCGTAAGTAATCTCCATCAAAGTTATCTCAATCATGATATTGCCGAATGGTATAAAATCGATGCTCAACAAATGAGAGAAGAATTAAGCTCAAATTCAGAACCAACTAGAAATCCTCTAGAGTTATACGAACAGGTCAAAAAGTACATTCTTTCAAGGACATTTCAGAATCAGGATGTTGTAGATTTTCTTCTGAATGTGCCAAAATGGGCGGGTTTTCACTTGGACAATACTGTTTTGGAAGCAGGAGAACAAGCAATTATTGAAGCCAAACACAGTGCACTTTCGACAATATGGATGATGGCCTTACCTAGAATAACGATTAGTCATATTACGAGTGCACAAGATTTCGACAGTCAGGGAGTGGAGATGATTGTAAGGAATCTACTTCAATCAGATACTTCAAGAAACGAATTAAATGATGCACTATTTCGAGAATTAAGTAATAGAGGATTGGATATCGGTCACTTTAGTACTAATGGTGTAACTTGTGGATATACAATTAAAGAATCTAGTAGATTACAAAGAGTGAGAGCTCTGCTAGCTCTCATAATAATGAAAGCTACTGAATTACCATTCGATCTAGATAGTGTGTTCAATTTAGATGAGAAGTCAATAATAGATGAAACAACGGCATATATTATCACTATGCATACAAAGAGGATGTTAAGGGATAGAATATCAGGAACAAGAGCAAGCAAACCTTTTGATTGGCCACTCATTGGTACAGTGAGAGTGTTTTCAGGACTAGTTATGCTCTTGGATATTTTAATGGAGTATGCTACCAAAATTACGACATGTTCGATGTTTATCAGTACAATAAGAGGAGAGCGTGTGGTATGGAAAGAAGAAGAGTATATGGCTTACTTGATTCATGAGATAGCAGAGAATTATAATGCTTCTCTCCGCTCCCAATATCGAAAAGGAAAGAATGAAGAGCTTGCGAGATTTATTGATTTATTGAACGGAGAGAATATTGACATAGCATCACGAGTAGTTGCATCAGCGGATAGAGCAAGCTCACTATACAATGAGTTCTTAGAGTGCAAAAGGAGAGCCCAAACTGGAGAGAGACCAGACATATCTCCAGAGAGACGATTCAGAGTGATTCTCTCGACTTTAAAGGATATACTTACTGAAGCACGTACTAAAACAACAGCATCAGAGGAAATAATTGACCAGATTTCGGATGCATTTGAAGCAATAAAAGAGATAATTGAGAAACATAGAGATTCCCTAGGAAATGAAGCTGACAAGTTTACGGAAGAGCTTTGTTTTGAAACATCATTTAGAATTCTAGAGCTATTAGATCTTGGAGATACACTTGCGGACCTTCCTTGGGTATCACGGTTTATAGCAGAAGAGTCAGCTCTGAGAGACATTTCAGAGGGAGATATGAAGGAATTTAGAGAGGAACGGAGGATACAACGAATCATCTCTGCATATGCTGGAGGTGTTGTATATTTGGTCCTTCAAGCGTGGAATTGAGTTATAGTTCAAGATTCAAGTGTATTGCCAGATGATGTCTAGTTCCTAATGATGTTGTAATTCTTTCTATAATCTAATAATATGTCGTTGTCAGACTTGGTTTGTGTGATAACATTTGATTATGTGAATGTCCTCATAACAACATCCCAACGATGCTGTATAAAATCGCGAATCTCCTGTATCTTCTTCTCATCCTTCTTGGGTTTAAAGAGATGCGAGAATCTGCCCTGCATTTGGAGAAACTCTTCTATGTCTTTCCTCTTGGCGGGATCTTCAAACCTCTTGCTCTCACGTCCTAGAATGAATTCTTCACCAATCCTTTCAAATTGTATCCAATATCCTGTTTCTATAGCAAGCTTCCCAATCTCTACACCTTTCTCTACTGGATAATTCCAAGCCTGAGGGCAAGGCAAGAAGATATGTCCAAATTTTGGACCTTGAATTTCTCGAGCCTTTCGGATCTTGTCATACAGGTCTCTTGGGTAGGATGTGTTAGCAGTGAACTGATAGGCTGGTTCATGAGCCGCCACAATGAGGTCAAGCAGTTTTTCAGGTTCTGTTTTTCCAAACCACGTTGTTGTCGTCTTTGCATGGAGTGGGGTCGCACCAGAACGCTGAGTTCCAGTATTGCTATAGACTTGGTTATTGTAACAGATATAGAGGAAATCAGTTCTCCGTTCAAAAGCTCCACTTAGAGCTTGAATACCGATATCGAATGTACCACCGTCACCAGCCCAGACCATTACAGTAGTATGGTCATTTCCTTTTGCTTTGAGTGCAGCTTTGACTCCTGAAGCTGTAGCTGCGGCTGCAGGGAATGCAGTATTTAGGACAGGTATGGCTAAACCACTCTTTGGCCATAGGGATTGAACCACGCTAGTACAACAAGCTGGAACGACCTGGATAACATCCCCTTCTAGTGCTTTGTGCGCATGTCTAAGAGCGACCATATCCTGGCAACCAGCACAAGCAGCATTTCCCTTAAGCACATACTCTTTGAGCGGTATTTCTTTAGTAGCTACCATTTTTTTTTCACTCCATTAGATCATGCCAGGTCTCCTCTGGACCTAGCTCGCCGCTCTCAACGGCGTTGAATGTGTCTAAGATTATTTCTTTAATATCGGGGACTGTCACGTCACGGCCACCTAATCCGCCAATATAGCTCTTAACTATTGGATGGTACTTCGAGTGATAGAGAGCTGCGCGTATGTCGTTCGCAACTGGTCCGCCAAAACCATAAGATAGTCCTCTATCAAAGCTAGCAAAAGCCTTCACCTTTCTTCCAAGTTCTCGAACAACACTACTAGGAAATGGACGAATCATCCTGACTCTAGCATTGCCTACTTTGTAACCCTCTTCGCGAAGCTCATTCACAGCATCGATCGCCTCAGCACTCATCGAACCTTGAGAAGTAAAGACGACCTCTGCGTCATCACATTTGTGGCAATCTATTGGGCCACCAAAATATTTGCCGAAGAGCTTCTTGTATTCCTTCTCGACTTCGTCATATACTTTCAATGCATTCAAATTTCCCTCATGCATCATATATCTGAATTCTTGATAATACTCAGGAAATACTATATTTCCATGAGATACAGGGTTGTTTGGATCCATCACCCAGTGAGGTGGAGTATATGGAGGGAGGAATTTATCTACTTCCTCAGGTTCTAGATAGTCAAAAGTAGATAGTGTATGTGATAGAACAAAGCCATCAGCATTCACCATAACTGGCATAAGTACACGTTCATCTTCTGCTAGCTTGAATGATTGGATAATAGTGTGATATAATTCATCGACACTTGCAACGTAGAATTGAATCCATCCAGTATCTCGTTTAGAATAGGAATCATCATGAGTTACGTGGATATTCCAACTCGGTGATACTGACCGATTGATGTTGTTCAACACAATCGGAAGACGCGCAGCAGCAGCCCAGTGTAATGCCTCATCCATCAGTAGAAGCCCGTTGGATGATGTGGCTGTGAAAGCCCTTGCACCAGTTGAACTTGCGCCAATGCACGCAAACATAGCGGAATGCTCTGACTCAACTCGAATGAATTGACCTTTGAAGATACCTTCTTCATTCAATAATGCAATTTGTTCAGGGACTGTTGTTGCTGGAGTAATAGGGTAAGCAGCTACTACTTCAACTCTAGCAGATACAACTGATCTTGCAGCAGCATAGTTCGCGCTCATCAATTGGGTCTTCATAATTCACCAGTCCTCCGTTTTCTCTCATCTGTTCTTACCATCTCAATGCATTGCTTGGGACAGACTTGAGCACAGATTCCGCAGCCTTTACAATAATCATAATCAGTATGAGGAGTACCATCCTCATCTAAGCTTATTACAGCCTCAGGGCAGTGTAGCCAACAAGTTCGACATCGGTTACATTCATCATAATTGACTACTGGGTCAAAAGTACGCCAGCTTCCAGTCTCACCTGTAGCTCCAATCGTGGGTTTGGAGTAAGAAGTCTTTGGCATTTCATCCCTGCTCTTTGGCTCGGTATTTACTTCATTCACCAATAAGAAACACGTCCGCTATGAGCTTCGTTTCCCACTGTCAGAGACTCACAATTAAGCGTTATGATGTGGATTGTTATCTTGTTAATTGCATCACAAGTCATTTCACTTATCAGATAGAAATACAAACCAAACTAACTAGTTAGAGAGATGTGATGTCCATGAAATTCACCATAATACTCGTTCAGATGATGTGCCAGGAAGGAGATCGAGACTTCAATTTTGATCGTGCAAACGATCTCCTGAAAGAATGTCGACCATCAGATGATCTGCGGTTCATCATCTTACCGGAACTGTTTGCTATCGGTTTTAGGAAGGAAGATTATGATAAGGTGGGACCTGGATTTCCTGGCCCTACAAGTGAATTTCTCTGTGAGCTGGCAAAGAAAAACAGAGCCTATGTCTTTGCAACAGATATTGAGCAGAGTGATAAGAATGTGAGAAGGTACTATAACACTCTAATTGCTGCGAGCCCATCGGGTGAAATTTTTGGAAGTTATCGTAAAATACACCCATTCCAAGAAGAGAGAGATATTTTTGATGGTGGAGAGAGAATAGTCATACTGGACTGTAATGGCATCAAGGTCGGAGTACAGATATGTTATGACCTTCGATTTCCTGAAGTATCCAGGAAACTAGCATTAGAAGGTGCTGAACTCCTAGTCATCCCAGCCGCATTTCCAGATCCGAGAAGTGCTCATTGGAACACACTAGTTCAAGCACGAGCAATTGAAAATCAAGTCTATGTTGCAGCAACAAACAGGGTTGGTTTTGGATTCGATAAGAAGTCATATTTTGGTCATAGTCAGATTGTAGATCCTTGGGGAATTGTACTCACAAGACCAAATTCTGAACCGAGAGCCATTATGGCAAATGGGAATACAGCCATGATTAAATCAGTTAGGGAGCAAATCACTTGCTATGCAGATAGGTCTCTCAAAGGATACGAAAAAGTCGCTTTGTTTCACGGATAACACAACCGTTAAGTGAGCACTATGTCAGTTGTAAATAGTGGAGGATTAAGTAAGTGGAAGAATCAGAGCGCATTAAGAATGCGGTCCGTGAGTGGTTCTCGAGAGAAGGAACAAAAGTAGAAAGCATCTCAAACGCAAGGGCTGAATTCCTCTTCAAGGTGAAATTTATGAGGTTCTTCTTCACAGTCGTGCGACCAAACGACCAGAAATACATACAGATTGAATCTCAGATTCTCATCTCTCCACAACATCAAAAACTCCTCAATGCTGAAAAAATGCGCTCGTTTCAAATGCAATCTATGAAATTTAGTTTTGAAACAGGAGTAGGTCTTGGTTTTGTTCAACCCCAACCTGGACAACAGGGACCACAACCACCAGGACCTGGGTTCGTTATTTCAGATCGGATATACGACGATTCATTCTCTGAACAAAGATTGTGGGACACCATGAAAAGATTGCACAGTGCGATAGACATGGTCATTTCCATATTGAATGATGTTACAGGGCAGACAGGTCCTAAGCCTGAAGAAACAACTGATACAAGTCCTTCCTATTATACATAGAATATGCTTTCGATTTATCGACTGGATATAATCCACAGCACTTTGATATGCATACTCTACATTAGGAATTATGTTAGAATAGAGAATAGACTGACTAGATGAACTTTTAATAAGTAGGAATTATTGGTGGTTGTCTTAGGTGTTGGAATCAGCTG
>SDOA01000063.1 GCA_004524595.1 Candidatus Thorarchaeota archaeon
TACGCAGAATGGATGAAACTCCTCGCGCAATTTGTTGGATCTCTACCCCAAGATAGAATAGATAAATTTGCAGAAGCTCTTACAGACATGTGTGAGAGCTATATCTTTCGTCGCTACTCTGGCTTTGATTTGAGAGGTTTTGAAGAGTTTTCTTTCTGGTTAGAGATTAACTGTGTCAGAGCCAAACAAGGAGGATTTTGAAATGTCCGAGATATCAAGACCGATTCACAGAGTTGCAGACATCCTAAGTAGGCGCGGACAGACAATTTATGGGCGTGAAAAGATAGTGGAATTATGCGCTCGTACTGGTGTTTCTCTACTAGATGATTCTGTCTATGAACTAGAAGAACAGGATAGTGATGCCGCGCTCCTTCTCTTTGTGGTTAATTATGCAAAGCTTAGTCCAGCAGCAAAACTATCTATTCTTGTTCTATCACGTATTCATGAAGTCACAATACCAAAAGAGCTTCTTGAGAAAAAGCGAATCTTCGCAGATATTCTCGAGTCTCTATCTGAATTCACACATGAGATAACTGAACGATTAAGAGGTTAATTCGAACATAATACACTCGTTTCTCTAGATAAACTAAAAACCTGTTTAATAGATCTCTAACCAATTGAACCTGATATGGTTTCGCACTTTGTCTATCTTCAACAGTAGATTAAGTCTAAAATCATACTAAAATCAACGAGACAAAAGATTGAACTACTCCATAGCTCACCATGGAAATGGATGTGTACGCAGTGAGCCCTTCATTCCTCTATAAAGTCTGCACCGTTGGATCTTCTGCTGTAGGAAAGACAAGTATCATTCTACGGTATACCACTGGAAAATTTCGAGAATACTACACACCGACACTCGGGGCTGATTTTTCAGTTAAGAATATGCAATTTGATGCGAATAAAGTAAAATTTCAGATTTGGGATCTTGGCTCTCAAGATTTTCTTGAGGCTGTCAGGTCAGGATACTATCAAGGAGCTAAAGGTATTATCTACATGTTTGATGTAACTCGCCCCGACACTTTGGAGGAACTCTGGGACTGGAAAAAGGAAGCTGACAAACATGTGAAAGGGGTAGTGAGTCTTGTTGTTGGTAATAAGACCGATCTCGCCTCTGAGCGCCAAATATCTCCAGAAGAAGGTATGAAGTTTGCCAAACGATTCTTGGCTGATTATCATGAGACCTCTGTGAAGCTCAATGATGGTGTTGATGACACATTCACAACAATAGCAAAAAAGATTGTAAATAAAACAAGTTGATCCTTTCTATCAATTATTAATTATGGCGCATGATATTTGCAGCCTGATGTTCTAGAGGCATTCTTGAGAACTCGCGCACATCTAATTCAAAGGTTGATATCATGACATCAGATTTCATATAATTTCTTCAAGCTATTTTATCAATAAACTGGACTGAGCATTAAGGTCACTTTTTTGGTAAAGTATCTTCAGAGTTTGTTAATTATACTTTCTTTGAGAATCTTGATTGTATCAAGTCCGTTCTCACGTAGGTCTCCAATAAATGGAAGACAGATATTCACTACATCTACTTCATCTTTGTATTTCGATAGTTTGTCAATGACTACATCTGGTGGTCCGGCAATCTCCTTTGTTATTACTTTTTCCAACCATTTCTCCTTAGTTTCCTGTGTTAGTGTCTTATCTGGCCACTGTTGATTCAGTACCTGTTCTTTCCGCTCTTCGAAATTATCGTTATCTTCTCCAAGAACAATTGCCATTACACCTACAGACCACATCATTTTGCTATAATCGCGTCCGACATTTTCACACATGACCCTCATGCGTTCTTTTTTCTGATTGATATCTTCGGGAGTCGCTCCCACATAATCGAGGCCATCTGCATACTTTGCAGCGGTTTCTTCCATCATAGGTGCTTTCAGTGTTTCAGTTCCAACCCAAATCGGTATGCGTGGTTTCTGTATCGGTTTTGGAAGGAACATGGTTTCTTTTATCTTGTAAAACACTCCATCAAAACTGGGTCTTTCTTCAGTCCAGAGCAGATTAATGATCTGAAGTGCTTCTCGAAGTTGGAGTATTCTCGTCTTGACTGAGGGGAATGGATAACCATATGCTTCATACTCGCTCTTCTTCCATCCCGCTCCAATACCTAAGTCAATTCTCCCATTGGAAGCGATGTCAAGGTTTGCTATTATTTTAGCTAGTAATGCTGGGTTTCTATATGATTGCGATGTGACCTGCGTGCTTAGACGGATACTCCTCGTTTGAGGTGTTAATAGTGCAATCGTGGTCCAAGCTTCAGAAGATTGTCTTTCCGTTGATTTCTCATTCCCAAAGAAATGATCTGAAATCGTGAAACGATAGAATCCTGCATCTTCAGCCGCTTTTGTGAGTACTACAATATCCTCGTAGGTATAGCCCATCTGAGGTTCGACATGAATACTGATCTTCATTAAACTCGCCCATTTAGATTAACAAAATTATCTCTTAATTATCTGCAAAATGACTTGTTATATCTATGCAATTACCTAGGCGATGCCTATTTATGATGGTATTTTCAGGCGACTACTTACTATCGACAATTCACGATTCAGCTTTTTTAGCTGATAACGGAGGATTATAGTTGAGTAACTACAACAAGATCACTGATGAAGTGGTTAAAAAACTGGTTGCGATATGTGGCGAGAAATATGTCACGACCAGCGAGCCCCTTCGTCACAGTTACATGGCACGTGGTATCATGGGTCTTGAGGCTGAGCTGCCAGAGGTCATTGTAAGGCCTGAGAACGCAGAACAGGTTTCCAAGATTCTCATCGTAGCCAACGAAAACCTATCCCCCGTCACACCAGCAGCTGGTGGTTTGAGTGGAGGCTTTGCTCTCCCAGCTATTCAGCCTGGTGGTATCTACATGGACATGACACGAATGGATAAGATGACAGTTGATACTGAGAATCGCGTCATGGTTGTAGAACCCGGTGTGAAATCGGGTGATGCTTGGAGAATCTTCAAGACACAATATCCTGATTGGGCTCCCCCAATCCCCGATGGTGCTCCCCCTGCAGCCACAGTATTGGGTGATGCTATCGAGAGAGGATTCAGTCTGGTGACCGGTGTATATGGTCCTCAAGCAGATATGATAATGGGTTTGGAGGTAGTGCTACCAACAGGTGAAATATTTCACACAGGCTCTTGGGCACTACCTGGTGCAAAGCCATTCTATCGTTGGGGGGTCGGTCCAAATCCAGATGGTCTCTTCTTGGGTTCTCAGGGCTCGATGGGTATCATCACTAAATGTGCAATCAAGATGGTTCCACATCCCCACTACAAGACTGTCGTTGCATATGGCGGAGAGTCTTGGGATGACATTGTGAAACCAGCCTGGGAGATATCAAAACATGAGATGGGTATAAGTGAGCGCACAGTCATGGTCCAAGGCGGAAACTACGAACTGGTCATGACCCGCTGGCCAAAGACAAATGTTCCCATTGATTACGAGTTCTACAAGAAGATTGGTGTGGACAAGAAATGGATGAACTACGAGGTCTGGGCATGGTCTCAGGAAGAGCTTGACTTCACCCTGAAGGGTATCGACAAGGTCTACAAGGACTATGAAGTACGCGAGAAACGCACAACACCTCAGCAACAGCTTCATCCAAAGCAAATTGCTTCTCGACTCAAGAAGCCTAACAAGATTGCCATACCGTATTCACTATGGCAGGCCGGGTTCCTGTTCATCACATGGTACTGCCCTTGGCTCGAGTCCAGTGTTATGATGGAGGAGTATTGCGCGGCGATGGCTGATTATGGTTTCCCTGAAACTATGTGGGTCGCTTCCATTGATCATGCAAGGCAAGCAATTGTGATGCCAATCCTTTGTTTTGACACTAATGAGCCTGGCATCTTTGATAAAATCCGTGAGTTCAATCTTGAAACCACACGAAGTTTCTTGAAGAAAGGTTGGATCAATTATCGTCCTGACCCCTTTGTTCATGCTCCTGAAACCTTCTCGAAGGCCAAGGAATACTACAAGATGCTGGTCAAGTTCCGAAAGGTTCTCGATCCTAATCTTATACTGCATCCTGGTCGTCTCGCAATCCCATGGGAGAGCGTCACGGACCTTCCCAATCCTTGTAAGGAGTGAAACCAGAGTGATGGAATATGTTACAAAACGTAACGTTATTAATGAAAAAATGAAAGGGAGGAAAGATTGAGATGACAAGTCTAGAAAACCTTCGTAACGTCAATGCACGCTGTATCCACTGTCGTGCCTGTCAATACGCTTACTCCGGGGAACCTGATAAGGAAGGAAAGGACGAAGAATATACTGGCATGCTTCAAGGTTGCCCTGCAGGTCTCTACTATGGCTGGGAGGGATATTTTAACAGCGGAAAGCAATGGATGGCACGTGCTTTTCTGAACGGTGAACTTCCTGCTAGTAGGGAACTACTTGAGATTGCAGAGGCATGTACTACATGTGGCATGTGTGAAACTCAATGTCCAAATTATATCGACACAGTCCATGTGACTGAAGAACTCAGAGCTGCAATCATCGAGGCAGGTGTTGAACCACTTGACAAACACAAGAAATTTGGAGAGATGGTCAGCACAGAGGATATGAGAAATCCCTACAAGGAAGCTCGGAGTGATCGTACAAAATGGGCTCAAGAGAAACATGCTGAACAGATTGACAAGGATGTGAAGATTGGCTATTTCGTTGGATGCACAGGAGCGTATCGCCAACAGCAAGTAGCTGATCATACCGCTTCAATCCTCAAGAAGTTAGGAGTTGACTTCACCATTGTATCAGACGAGGTCTGTTGTGGCTCACCCATCCTGAGAACTGGCCAGAAGGCCGTCTTTGAGGAAGTCATGGAGAAGAATCTTGAGATCTTTAAGGACTTTGATCTCTTGCTCTTTTCATGTGCTGGATGTTACAAGACTATCCGGAATGACTACCCACGCATCAGCGGCAAGCCCTTGCCCTTCAAGACAAGGCACACAGTCGAGTATGTCTATGACTTACTGCAAGAAGATAAATTGAAAATAAGCAATCAATATAATAAGAAGGTTACTTGGCACGATCCCTGCCACAGTGTTAGACATGTAGGCATTGCCATTGAGAAGGCAATCCTGCACAATTCAAAGAACTGGCTTCTTGATAGCAGAGGAGCTGAGAAGGCAAAGAACGAACATTATGAGATACCTCGTGTTGTTCTCGGAGCAATTCCTGGTGTTGAGCTGAGTGAAATGTACCGTATCAAAGGAGATTCGTTCTGTTGTGGTGCTGGAGGTGGTGTGAAGGCGCAATTTCCAGACATGGCTCTCTCAACATCCAAAGAGAGATTGAAGGAGGCTGCTTCAACAGGTGCTGATATACTTATGACCTCCTGTCCCTTCTGTATCACGAACTTCAATGATGGAATCAAGGCATTGAAGAAAGAAGAAGAGGAAACAGGAAAAGATCTTTCATCTGTTGGCTCAAAGCTGAAAGTCGTAGAACTTCTTGAAGTGTTGGATGAACTTCTATAATTGCTGTCGAGCTGCAGAGGAAACGTCTTCTGCAGCACTTCTCATTTTATGCAATTTAATTTTATCAATTTGATTTACTTCACATTGCAGAGTTCTCATTCTCTTTTTTGTATCTATCTACCAATCGTACGATCTATATTCTTCAGAGCTTGGAGTCTTCTGGTCGTAATCCTTAATCCTTCTTTCCCTCTTATCTTCTTGGCCTATGCAGAATCCTCCAATGATGAAGAAGACACAACCGATGTTTATCATGAATTGAAAGGTACTCCATTCTACTAATTCAGAATATATTGATGCGATGGTTCCTTGTGTAAGTGTCATCTGTACTGTATTATAGCTCTGAACAATAACTCCGTTTTCATAGAATGTAACTTCTACTCTGATGAGGTAGTTGCCTGGGTCTAGGTTGAGAACTCTCTCTGTACTGACTGTAGATTCATTCTCTCCTGAAACTAGATTTAATAAGACAGTATCTATCAAATCATCGTTCAAGAAGAATTCGAGAACTATATTGATTGATTCTCCTGGTTCCATAACGCTGTGCACTGTCAACGTTGTGTCTTCGACATAAGCAATACCTGGTTCGTATACTCTAAATCTTACTTCAGCATCATCAAAGAGATAATTATTTTGACTGTTATTACCTCTATAATCCTGAATTGGTACAATTCCCAACTGCATGATGACAAGAATTGAAATAACAAAGGCAAAGGATGGTAAAAGGAAAGGCATTCTCTGGATGACTCCGCGATTTCCTGGACCCCTTCTTATCCTTGTGAAAAGACTGTAAATGAGAAAGAAAATCGCGATAATCCCTGCCCATCCAACAAGCATAATGAAGCTCTCTACTGCAGCTCCCATTTTTCCTCATTTTTATAATACTTTGAATGGATTTTAACTCTTGCAATTTTTCTATTAAAGACTACTAGGCACACTCAAATCACCATTCGAATTCAGGCACATTCGATTCTGTAGGAGCAGTTACTCTTCTCTTGCTGAAGATGAAATAATCCAATGCTATTCCTAGAAATATTAGGGATGCAATTCCAACCATTGTGATTGAAAGGGGACTAAACGTCATTTTTTCAGATAGTTTGAATGATAACAGACGATCGAATTTCCACATATATAATGGATAATATATATATAATGAGTTATAGAGTTCTAAGGTTGCGAGATGTACCAGTCCATCTCCTGTAATAGCCATGTCCATTGTCGCTGGCAACAGGTTATGATATTCTGTTGACACTCGTAACTCCATAATTGTATCGTGCGAAATAATCTGTCCTGTCCTCTCAACTTGTACGATGCTCATCGTTGGGACAATATGTTCATAGGCAAGAACCAGATAGAGAGTGCCTTTTGGACCTGCCATCATCTTTTGTAAGGTTGGGTATTCATACCAACCATCTCCATAATTAATCTCGAACTTATTTGACCAAGATATAACTCCTTGAGCTGTCCACTTCGACAAAACTGGTCTGAGATATTGAAGGGAGAACGTATAGAATCCTCCATGTGGATCTGCACACATTGCATGGTCGTCACTTGTTATTCTCCAGATTTCGTTTCCGTTTGAGTCATATCGTATTACTTCTCCTTCAATGCCGATATAGACACTGTTGCCAGAACATCCAAAACCAGTAGGAAATGGAATTGATACTGAGTACCCAATTCCATATTCTATTTCTGCCACTGTCTTATTCCATACAACAGCTCCTTGGTTATCCAATTTAATGATGCTATACTCCAATTTATACATTAAATAATAATCTATATATATTACTGAAAGAGCTACAATATACACATTTCCTGACGTGTCAATATCGATGTAGATTGGATAATCGTAACGTGTCAAATATAACGTCTGATTCCAAAGTGAATTGCACGTTGAATCAAAGCTCATGACATAAATACCATTAGTAATCGTACTATTTGAATACTGACCAATTGCGACGATTTTATTATTTCTAATCACAAAATCAACCAGTGCTACAAATTTCATCTCTTGAGCACAATAAATAGTCTTGTTCCATACTGATGATAAATCAGAATCTAACATCCCAATTGAAGTCTCATAAAGCGTGTTGTACATAATCATTGAATGACTAAGATGAGCTACATTATCATAACCTGCTGGCTCGATTCTATATCCTGAGTAGGTACTATTCCACAACTCCGATGTATTACCTCTTGGTTGTATCTTAGGTGGAGCCTGACTTACAGCATCTAATAGCGCTTCAATTGATACATGATCTATAGAAACAATTACTCCTCCATTCAGAACATTCCAAGGGTATTCACCATACATAGGTTGCATGAACTTGGATGTTGGTAATAGGTCAATAGCGAGTGAGAAGATATCGCTCGGGTATTGTTGCATACCTGGTTCATACTCAACAGCACCTTGAAAAATCTGTCTCACTTCATTCTTCTGGAGAAGGAACTCTACTTCAAAATTTTCATTGCTTTCAAGATTGGTCATTGATTTGCACTGATACATTAATGATGTTCCTGATGTACCAATCTTAAACCCTATTTTCCACAAGTTTCTAGAGTTCACAAGTGTAAAATCACCTAGGCATAATATCTCAAAAGAGGCTGAGATCTTTATAGCTGCTGGTATTTGGTCATAGGTCCATTCGAATTGTTGTGATACTCTTGCATACTCTGCTGATTCTATCTCTGGGTAATAATACATGAAAGATGGTTTATACCCCGCGGTATGAGACCAAATTAAAGACACCTGACCTGTTGCACCTGTCTTATGATATTCATAGCTAAACTCAGGAGATGAACTTCCGATTTCGACAACTGGCTCCTCTGATAAATAAGGGTCTGATAACAATTCTCCTGTTCCTGTTACATCAGTCTCAGCAGGAATGTATATGGACATGTCAATTGTAGCCGCTGCTAATTGGACAAGAAGAATAGAAATCAGTAGAATACTTAAGCGCTCCACAATCAAACTCCTCCGTTTCCATCAATTGAGATGTTTACCTCGAATTTCCCCATGACCTAAGATGACTTAAGCTCTTTGATTTCTCATCTAAACATAAAGGAACATTAGGAAAACAGAGAGTGGTGGAAGATTCCACTCCTCTCGTTTGAAAAGACTAATCAAGCAGTCGTTTTTCTCCCTGGATCTTCTGTATCTCAGTTATGTCCTGAGTGACTTCTAAGCAACCCAAGTATCTTCCACCAGAACTCCGTACTGGAAAATATCGGATGTAGATGAGTTTGCCCCCGAGATTAATCCAGAATTCTGCTTTGTCACGTCTTCCTTCTTTGAAGTCGTTTAGTATCTGCTCGACTCTATCTAGGCTTTTTTTCGGATGACACATTCGAACTTCTCGTCCAATGACAGATTTTGACCTAACAAAGAATCTCTCTGGTGACATGCTAAAGTATTGCACACGATCATCTGCATTCACAAAAGTGATATCAATTGGTAGAGTATTCAGCATTGCCTCAAGAGTATCTTTATCGAATGATCCACTTTCAAATTGTATCTTTCCATCCATTTCTTTAACACCTTTGGTTTCGTCTGTAATACTTGACTCTGGGATTTTTTCAGGTATATGAATTCCATAACCAATATCATCAAAATCAACTCGCGAGGACTTCCATTCCTCATCAGTGAACAATTTCAATGAAGTTTGAAATAGAATATTATTTTCCTTGAAGAAGTGACTGGAGAGTATCTCTGAGAGTGAGATTGCAGATGTTCTTAGTATTTTAAGCGCCTCTTCATCTAGTTTGGGGCCATTATCAAATAGTCCAAAGATTATCTTCTCTATTCCTCTAATTGTATCATGTTCCGACCACATGATTGCAGGTGGTTGAACGATTCCATGTGCCTCAAGCCTTGGGAAAAGGACATTCTCCTCCCTTAGGTAATGATTTGCAGAATCTTTCAAGATACTTATAGACTTCATAATCCCTGTAATGATTTCGGGTGATGGCATCTCCTTGACATTTTCTGAACAGACCCGAGCCAACTCAGCCAGATTGATTGCTGTATCAAGAATAATCTTATGTTCAGTCATCAAGATATGAATTGGATGAGTTTCTGGAAGATCTGCATTCGGTTCTTGCAGTGATTCCTTGAATAACTCTAAATGGACATCACAAAGACTCTGAATCTTCTCTCTCGGAATGCCTTCCTCGATTAACTCTTCCTCGATCTTAGAGATTTCCAAGGGACTTGCATCTTTGAGTATCTCCTTGAATTCTTCCTTGACATCTGCAATATTCGCCCCTGCATGAAGTTTTTCAATAGCTTGTTTGAGTTTCTTCTTTCTCTCTTCCATCTCGTTTGGACCTATTTTCATAGTTGACATCTCCATAATGTATTTATTATCTATCGTTAATATTTTATGGTGATACTATTATAAATATAGTAGTTACCAAAATGATAGTATCTAGGATGTATTAGTGGTGCATATGACAACAGTAAGAACAAAGGAGTCCGCAGAGAACTGCCCTATTTTCATTGTAACAAAGATACTCGGGAAGCGGTGGGCAATCTTGGTTCTTCAGGAATTACTGGCTTCGAAGAATCCTGATGGTGCTCAATTTAGTGAACTCAATCGTACTCTGAGTTGGATTAGTCCCAAAGTGCTAACTCAGCGTCTTAGAGAATTGGAAAAGGAGGGCATTTTGAGACGAAGAGTAGATACAACAATAATACCTCCACATGTGCATTATTCACTCACTGCGAAGGGTCTTGATTTCGCTCCTATTCTCGATAATATGCAACAATGGGGGATTAAACATGGTGGAAATAAGACAATTGGCTGTCTTGGTGAAGGGATTTCAAGTTGCAGTGAGTGCACGATTTGACTCTTATAGTGTTGAATCTTTTTCTGTAAGAATTGTTGATAAATTCCCACTATAATGCATATAGTCTATTAACCAGAGCCAACCCATACCAAACAGAGCTGCCAAAAATTCAAAGACTGCTATGCTCAACTCTATCCATTGTTGAAACATTAGGATTAGATATCCAAGAGAAAGGATGATAGTAACAATGGCAAGACTTCTAATCTCAACAAATCTTAACCAGACTAGTCCTGTGAAACCAAGAGCAATTGGAATTGAGAGGAAGAAAGGTACTGCTGTCCAATAGTGCATGATATGAAAGTCTTCTGAGAATGTACCAATTCCAATCAGTAAGATTGCTGTTCCTGCGAAGACGAGGAGTGAAAGTTGGGATGGAAGATCTCCAATCTGTCTTACAAGCGATATGACGAAGATTAAGATACAGATACCTGATATGATTAATCCACCGTTGAAGAGAATTGCACTCACTATCTGGTAATTGCCTAAATCGGTTCTAAACCAGCTCCCGAGATCACTTAATGCATTGTCTGACCAACTAAAACCTGGTTGAATTATTATTGCTAGAGCTATTGCTGTGAATGAGACCACAGGTCCAAGAAAACCTAAGAGATTCGCTTTTGGAATCTTCTTTATTGCTTTGAAAAAGCTCATCCTCACGCCGCCTGGGTTGAACCAATCACATTCAATTTAGCCTGATATTGAAGCAAGTTAATTATCCACAGCCAGACAATTGCAGAAAATGCAGTTACAATCTCTGGAATTGCTTGTTGCCATATTGATGTTCCATTGAAATAGTCCACCCACATGAAAACTGAGATGAATGGCAAGAGCAACGAAATGACAGCGAACCATCTTAGATGTGGGTATCTTAGCCAACCTATTCCCACAATCCACATTGCAAACGGAAATGTTAGGAAGAAACCAACTGATGCCCAAAAATGGATACTATTCCCCGCGATGACTGCCGCTCCAACGTCCTCAGAAAAAATGCCGATACAGATGAGGAAACATAATGATATTATGAGTGGGATAATCCCAATCCTTGTCGGAATATCTTTGATCCAATTGAAGAACCAAATAGTATAGATGAGCATAAGCAGTCCTGTAAGTATCAACCCACTATTGAAGACAATAGCTCCTACTAGCTTATACGGCCCAAGGTCGAGCCTAGTATAGTGTCCTAGATCACTCAAAGCATTCAGGAACCAATCAAATCCTGGTGAGAGTATGATTGCAAGGGCAATTGCTAGAAGTGCAATGAATGGTCCGAAGAAACCAATCTTTGTATATCTGGGCATCTGTTTTATTTTATCAATGAGCGACATGGATAAATCGATGAACATACCAGCGTATAAGATTGCTGGGTCGTTATGGATGATGTTTAAAACCACTCCTGTTAATCTTATGATAGCAAATACTTGGATGAATGAAAATGTCTGAAATCCCTGAATGTCCATACTGCGGAAACAATGTTCCTGTTGAAGGAAGACGCTTATCGTATGATGAGAAAGTAAAAATCAGATGTCCCCACTGTGGTGGTCAGTTTGAATTCATTGAAGGATGGGGGACATTCTCACTTCCAGGTGAGGGACCACGTACACGACAGCGAGTGACATATGAAGGCTCGTATCCTGGTGAAATATACGAGGGTTCTACACCATGGGATCCTGAACCCCCACCTCCACAACAGTCAACGTGCGGTACTTGCTGTGCGATTTGTTGTTGTCTGATTGGCATCTCCATCATCTTCCCGTTGTTCATGATCTTTGGCGGATTCTGGTGGCTCTTTGGATAGAACGCCACCAACTATAGTTCTAAGGACCTGCTGCTATGTCAGGAATACCTGTTTGCCCTTACTGTGGTAATAATCTAGGTGAATCTATCCCTGCTATGCTTCAAGGTACAATTCGATTGAGATGTCCTGTATGTTTACGATTATATGGATATTCAGAAGAATCAAGATCGTTTCCAATTGAAGAGGAGATGGATTACCATCTTTCACCCGGTCCTCTCCGCAGGAAAATATTGGTTGGTTCTCACAAGGATCAAAACACACCAGTACATTCTTCTGGTGGTCTCTCAAAATTATATCTCTGTTTGATATATCCTCTACTAATCTTATTGATTCTTTTGGCTATCAGTTATGTGCTTTCAGTACTTGTCTCCTGATTATTCCATATCAAACTTGGGACGAGGTGAAAGATAAAAGGCACATTGTTTTTGACCCAACGGATGAAACAGTAGCATTAGATGCTAGGTGATTACACATTGACTGAAGCTGAGGTTGAAGATAAACGCATCACTCTCACAGAAGCCGCAAAAATGGTGAAAGATGGAGATGGCTTGTTCTGGGGCGGATTTGGTTATCAAAGAGCTCCAATTGCATATGCTCACGAACTTGTGCGTCAAAAGAAGAGGGATTTGACTGTCTATACTTGTGGATCTGAAGTTGACCTTGAGATTATGGCCGGCGCTGGAGTCGCTACGAGATATGAGATAGCGTTCTCTGCTATTGAAGCGTTAGGTCTCTCCTATAATATCAGAAGGAGGGTTTCTGAAAGACTATTACAAGTAGAGGATTATTCAAATTTAGCCATGGCTATGAGATTCCTGGGTGGAGCTCTCAATGTCCCTTTCATGCCAATTAGGAGTATGATGGGAACAGACATGGTACGTCTCTCACGATATCGCGGTGACGATAAACTGAAGGTCATTGACTGTCCCTTCACGGGACAAAAAATATGCCTTGTTCCATCCCTTCAACCTGATTTCAGTATCGTTCATGTCCAGCGAGTAGATATGTCTGGTAATGCTCAGATTGATGGTATTGTTGGCGAAGACCTTGAAGGTGCGCGATGTGGAAAGAAACTAATCATTCTCGCAGAGGAACTCATCGGAGAAACCGAAATACGGAACAGGCCTGATCAGACCAAGATTCCTGCAATGTATGTTGATCATGTAGTTGTTCTTCCATTTATTGCTCATCCAATGATGTGCCATGATTACTATGACTATGACCTTGAACACTTGATGATGTTTCATAAACTGTCCCAAACCGAAGAAGGGTGGCAAGAATATCTTCAGAACTATATTCTTGGTGTTGATGATCACCTTGATTATCTTGATTTAGTCGGTTGGAAACGTCTGCATAGACTCAGAGCAAGCAAACCGTGGGGGTATTAACAATAGTCGAATATACTAAGACAGAATTCTTGATTGCGTGTGCATCAAGTCATGTGCGAGATGGCGAGATGGTCTTTGGTGGTACAGGAATGCCTCTCCTTGCGGCATTGCTTGCAAAAGAGACCCACGCACCAAAAATGAATCTAATCTCAGAAGCTGGCTTCATCGATGCCAGACCTAGGGAAGTCCCGTTGTCTGTGGCTGATACACGATATTACTTCGGTTGCTCTGCTTCAATCGGCCTGATAGAGACCCTCGGATTCCTTCTTCAAGGCGGACGGATAGATGTCGGTTTCTTGGGTGCTGCACAAATAGATGAATATGGAAATCTCAATACGAGCTATATTGGACCTTATGATGCTCCAAAGGTCAAACTTCCTGGCAGTGGAGGCGGAAATGATATTGCATCCTCTGCCAAGCGGCTCATCATTATGATGGCTCACGACAAACGCAAATTCCTGAAGAAACTCGACTATATGACCTCTCCAGGTCATCTCGAGGGTCCCGGGTCACGTGAGAAGTGGTCTCTTGTCGGTGGAGGACCAGAGGTTGTAATCACAGATATGTGTCAAATGGACTTTGACCCTGAAACTCTAAAGATCCGCCTCAAGTCTGTTCATCCAGGTGTGACTGTTCAGGATGTCTTGGACAATATCATGTTCGATATTATAATTCCTGATGCTGTCCCAACAACTCCCGAACCGACTCAAAAGCAGATTGACATCATGCATAAACTAGATCCCAATGGTATCTATCTTGGTAAGGGTGCGTAATGAGTGGAGACCCGCCTGTCTTGACGCCCCTTAACATCAGTCGATTTGATGCAATCATCTTCGATCTTGACTCAACCTTAGTGGACACGCACAGTTACCCAATGGTAGCCAGTGATTGGCTACTTACAAAGTCAAATGTTGAATCAACTGAACATAAGGAGCTGTACCTTAGAAACCTAGTAATGAGGTATTTCAATGCCATTCAAGTCATCGTAGAGGGCGGTCAATATATTCCTCCCTTTGAGATTGTCAAAGCAGCTATGGCTAACAGTCTGGAAGACCTTGGATATTATCCCGACCAAAAACTTGTTCATGATGCGACAATATACTTCAGGTCCCTTCATATTGAGATGGCCACTCCCTATCCTGGGATTGAAAAGATGCTAGAAAATTTACAGAATCATGGTCTAAAGTTAGGTGTTCTCAGTAATAGCTTTGAAGGGAATGCATCTATTATCCTTCAAAATTTTGATCTGCAGAATTATTTCCAAGCTATAATCGATTGTGGTGATGTCAATGCCTACAAGCCTATGACTCAACCATTCATTAAAATCCTTGAAATTCTCGACGTCGAGCCATCTAGAGCATTATATGTTGGGGATGAATATTATGCAGATATGGTAGGAGCTAAAACGGTTAATCTGACCACTGCTTGGATTAACAACAGGAATCAGTCTCTAGAAGACTTGATTGTAAAATATGGATCAAAGAATACGCCTGACTATGTAACGACCTCGATAACGGAATTTGCTAGTATGCTGTAAGAATTCGAATACTTGTATCCTTTCTCGAAAGGAATGAGGATACCAACTAAACAAACATATTAGGACTTTGAAGGAGTTGCATCTTACTACGCCACTCTAACTAACGGAGAACTGAATAACTTGAGTAAAGACGACAAACTTGGACCAATGCGGGCTCGGTCGGATCTGGTTGATATCTTGAGTCAGGATCCAAGAAATACTGAAGCAATCGTCACACTCATTCAGAGTGAATTAACAGATCTCAAGGAAAGCGATGCAGTTTCAAAGGTGAGGAATGCCATTTCTGAAGTGGCATCACAATCCAATGTTGATTCAGAGACTACTAACAATGTTCTCTACTGGCTAACACAAACTAATCCAGATGTTCGTCAGATGATCTTAGTGCAAACTATAGAAGAACTACTTGGAATTGAAACCTCCAAAGATGCCACACTCAATGCACTATATCAGATTTCATCCAAAGACAATGTCGAGCTGGTCATGGAATGGGTGAATCGTAAGATATTAACCCTCAATCAAGCGGTGTATGTTATCCTTTATCCTGATTCATCTTCTGCATTAATGTAAGATTTCTATAGTTCCGGCATGTATCTCTTTACGTATCTTTCCCAATCTGGTTCAAGTTCAAGCATACGTTTAACACATTCTTTAGCTAGCTTCTTCTCACCTAGTTTATAGTGAACTTTAGCCTTGTAGAACCATGCCTTCGCAAATTCTGCATCTAGTTTAATTGCCTCTTCATATGCTTCAATTGCCTTCTCGTCATTTCCATTTGTCTCATGAATCCTTGCTTGCGAAAACCAGTCATATTGTGTCATTTCATGTAGTTCTGCGGCCATAGTCAGTTACAACCCTTTTATTATGAATAATTTAATTTGAACCTTATTAACTGTGAGGTATATTATCAATACCATGTCTCTTTTTCCTACCTCAAGTAACACTTAGAAGCATCCATAAAGTTTTTTGTAATAAACTAAACCATCATATATCTTATTTATTAAGATTATATTATTAGACATGAAATAGTGGTTATAAATACAAAATGAATACAGAAGCCTGGTGACAATTACTTGAATCGTAAGTACCGTATACTCGTGGGCACCTTTCTCTTAATTGCCCTCATTGGCACAATAACATTCAATGCAAGCGCGATGGGAACAGGTACTGAAAAACCAGGTCCCGGTTCTCCACCTGAACAAGAACGAATGAGTGATGGTTCTATTTGGATTAGTACGGATCTCATCTCTATTTTGGCTAATAACGAGATTCCTTCTTTCCATTTCTGGTATTCTGCAGATGAAGATGGAAGCCATGCTATGTTTAGAACTACCTATGTCATGATAGTGGAATTTGAAGACGAGAATGATGATCTTGCTTATCAGAAGGGCGAAGAACTCTATTTTGCCCCCCTATCGTCATACGAATGGACTGTCACCACTGGCGAAATACGAGAAGCCGGTCAAACAACTGAAGTCTGGTTGAAGTACACAAAGAGTGGTGTTAGAACCCCTCCGATGCCCAACGCTCCTATTCCAGCTCTTGAAGGTCCTGGTTATGTTAATCAATTTAAAGACGTAACAATCCAGATTTGGGCACACATCTATCTTAATGATTACTTTGGAGAGGTTTCCGATGATGAAGGTGTTAAGGCTAATTATACAGTCTATGGTGGCGCTGAGTTAAAAATGGATATTGAGATTGGAAACTTTCCATTCAGCAGTGAGACTTCGAGAGTAGCACTTCAGACACTTCAACATGAGTCCGTAGCGACTGGCGATCACACTCCACAAATCAATACTCACAGAATTCAAACTCGCGAGAGATTTCGTAATGTTTCCATCGATTCGACAATGAATTGGACCACCGAAGGTGGAAATGAGTCTCGCTTCGAGTCAAGAAACGGTACGCACATGCAGAACATTGACTTCATTGATTCAACCACTGGAATAGTTCAAGGATTCTTTTCTTGGGTTGATCAAGCTGTGATAACTTGGCCCGGTGGTGCAACTGAAGCTGTAGACGTAATAGTTTCATACATTCCTACTGGGACAGGCTTAGCAGTCTATCTAGCTTACCCGAATTTCAATGGTGGAAGCATACTGCATGACCCCTCAATTGGACTCTATTCCGATGGTGAACCCTCAACTTCAGAACCTGTGGACTTGGTCCTAGTGATTGGGATTGGTGTAGTAGCTTTAATAGCCATACTTCTTGTGTTGGTACGTAAGAAATAGCTAGCCTATCATATTGGGCGGTGAACTCTAATCGCCGCCCTCCCCCTAGCTTTCTCTAAAGTTCCTCACAATCACATTTAACAGACAATGAAAACTCTACAAATAGAATGGTGTTAGAATAATGCAACGAACTCACTATGTCCTGTTTTTATTAGTCTTGATTGGCATAGTGACCATTCCAGCGATATCCGGACAAAGTGTGTCTACTATTGCACAGACGAGTGATGTCCTGCTCGACCCAATTTCGATTAAAGCAGTAATGGATAATGATGGTTTTACCATAATATCTATCGATGCACGAATGACCAATCTTGGTGAGAGTCCTATTTCAACTCTAACCTTTCGTCTCGATTCCCTCGAATCCATTGTTACCTTGGCAAGAGTAAATGGCTCCTATGTGAGTACAACTGTCATAGAATACGATCGATATACTGAAATCTTGATTTCACTCGGATTTTCTCTGAATACGAATGAATCTACTTGGATTGAACTTGGTATGTTATCCTCTGATTTTCAGTCTGAGGCAATAACTGGAAATGATCCCACCAAACTCGTCAGTGATTTTATATTCTATGTTCGTCCCTCTGTCTGGTTTGCTAATTTCACATTCACGGCAGTTCTTCCAGAAGAGGCACTGTTATCTCAGGAATCCATCGTTCCTCTGTTTCCGGATACATCCTTGAACTATACTGATGGATTTTCTTTGGCATTCATCTGGTTTACTTCATCTCTTCAACCAGGTCAGGAACGAGTCTTTATCATCAAGTATCAAACGGTCAATTATGCTACAAGTCCAATACGATCCTTTATCATTGAATTACTTCTGGTAGGTGCCATTGGTGTAATATTTGGAATTGGGATAGCAGTCTTTGGACCTAAGATTATCTATCGACTGAGGCGAGTTGGCAGAGTCCGCTTCATTGGTGTGACGACTGAGGAGGAGGAAGTACTCGAAGTCATTCGTCAAAAAGGTGGTTCATGTCCACAAAAGGACCTATATACAGAGTTCGACATGTCACAGGCTAAGGTAAGTCTCATACTCAATAATCTTGAAGAACGCGGTATCGTTCGGCGATTTCGAGAAGGTCGCGAGAATGTGGTTCATATAATGGAAGAGTAGTATGTAGCTGTTTTAACATAGCGAAAGCCTTTATATCATCACTGAGGTTTTCTCGAAATGAGTCATCAACCTGAGGTGGGTTCTTGAGTTCTTCAAAGAAAATACGTGTGCTTGTTGCAAAACCGGGCTTAGACGGGCACGACCGCGGTGCAAAAATAGTAGCACGAGCCTTACGAGACGCTGGAATGGAAGTCATCTATACCGGACTTAGGCAGACTCCTGAGATGATAGTGAGAGCGGCTCTAGATGAAGGAGTTCATTGCATTGGTTTAAGCATCCTTAGTGGTGCTCATAATGCTCTATTTCCTAAAGTCATGGATTTGTTGAGAGCTGAAGGTGCAGAGGACATTTTAGTGGTCGGAGGCGGTATAATTCCCGAGGATGATATTCCTGAATTAAAGAAAGCAGGGATAGGTGAGATCTTCGGTCCTGGTACACCTTTGGATGCAATTGTTGAGTACATCAAGACTAACGTCAAGATGTAACTCATTTTATGTGAGGAAAAACTATTGTCAGTCGCTGAACTGGTCGATGGTATGCTGAGTCGAAAGAGGCGATATCTTGCACGTCTAATTTCTCTTATTGAAGATGAAGACGCTCGTGCATTAGATGCTCTTAGCCAGCTCTATCGCCACACTGGGAAGGCTCACATTATTGGTGTCACCGGGCCACCCGGCTCCGGAAAGAGTTCGTTAGTGACACAATTGACTGCTGAATTTCGAAAACGCGAGAAGACAATTGGTATCATCTGTGTAGATCCCTCAAGTCCGTTCACAGGCGGCGCCCTCCTCGGCGATAGAATACGAATGCAGGAACACAGTCTTGATGATGAGGTCTACGTTCGAAGCATGGGAACACGTGGACATCTAGGTGGTCTCTCTCGGGCAACTTCTGATGCAGTGCGAGCGATTGATGCATTCGGGAAAGATATTATCTTTGTCGAGACAGTGGGTGCTGGTCAGTCAGAGGTTGAAGTCATTGATATTGCTCATACTGTCTTAGTTGTTGATGTTCCCGGAACAGGTGATGATATACAAGCCATAAAAGCTGGAATAATGGAGATAGCAGATATTTTTGTTGTTAACAAGAAGGACCTCCCCGGAGCTGACAAGAAGGTCACAGAGATCAATGCTATGCTTGACATTGACCCTCACGAGCGCTCTTGGAGACCTCCTGTAGTATTAACTAACTCAAGAACTGGGGATGGAATTCCTGACCTCGTTGAGAAGACCCTTGAACATCTAAGCTATCTGAAAGATACAGGTCTGCTTGAACAGAAAGGGCTACAACGGAGTAGAGAGGAATTGGATGAATTGATGAAGTATAAACTGACTCAAGAGCTATCCCACAAACTACAGGGACGACCCGAGTATGAAAATGCAATCAAGCAGATCGCTGATAGGAAAAAAGATCCATATACCCTTGCAGAGGAACTCATTGCTGAATTCTTGTTTAGTGAGAGTAGGTGATATGTCATGGGCGATAATAAGACGCTCTCTAATGCTATGAAACACTGGGATGAGAAAATTGTCAAGAAGACCATCGAAAAATTTCCCGAACGACGAGTGACTTTCCACACAATCTCTGGTATTCCTGTAAATCGGTTGTATACACCTCTTGACAATGAAGACATCGAATATAATCGAGATCTTGGTTTTCCAGGTGAGTACCCATTTACACGAGGTGTTCAACCTACTGGTTATCGTGGAAGATTCTGGACAATGCGTCAATATAGTGGATTTGCTACAGCAAAAGAATCGAATGAACGATTCAAGTTCCTCCTCGAACAAGGCCAGACTGGTCTCTCAGTTGCATTTGATCTCCCTACTCAGATTGGGTATGATTCAGACCACCCCTTAGCTCAAGGTGAAGTGGGAAAAGTTGGTGTGGCAATAGATTCCCTTGCAGATATGGAAATTCTCTTCGACGGAATTCCTCTTGATAAGGTTTCAACATCAATGACCATCAATGCACCTGCAGCTGTTCTTCTTGCAATGTATATTGCAGTAGCTGAAAAGCAGGGTGTTCCTATGGGAAACTTGCGAGGTACCATTCAGAATGATATCTTGAAAGAATATGTTGCTCGAGGTACATACATATTTCCACCAATACCTTCAATGCGGCTTATCACTGACACCTTCAAATTCTGTAGTGAGAAAATGCCACTCTGGAATACAATTTCGATCTCTGGTTATCACATTCGTGAGGCCGGTTCTACTGCAGTCCAGGAGATTGCCTTTACTCTCGCTGATGGAATTGCGTACGTTCAAGCAGCAATCGATGTTGGTCTTGATGTTGATGATTTTGCTTCTCGACTCTCTTTCTTCTTTGGCTCACACAGTGACTTTTTAGAAGAAATCTGCAAGTTCCGTGCTGCCAGAAGACTCTGGGCGAGGATAATGCAAGACCGATTCAAGGCTACGCAAGACAACTCATTAAAAATGAGATTTCACACCCAGACTGCTGGTTGCACACTGACAGCACAGCAACCTGATAATAATGTTGTACGAGTGACACTTCAAGCATTGCAAGCAGTCCTTGGTGGAACACAGTCTCTTCATACAAACTCAAGAGATGAAGCATTGTCTTTACCCACTGAAGATTCGGTCCAGATTGCACTTCGAACACAACAGATCATTGCATATGAATCTGGGATTGGGGACACTATCGACCCTCTTGCTGGCTCCTATTATGTTGAGCACCTCACAAGTGAGATTGAGCGACAAGCAATGGAATACATAAAAAAGATCGATGAGATGGGTGGGGCTCCAGCAGCAATTGAGAGGGGTTATATTCAGCGAGAAATTCATGATGCTGCGTACTCCTTCCAGAAAAACGTTGATGAGAATAATAGAATAGTGGTTGGGGTTAACAAATTTGCGGCTGAAGAAGAACAACGGTTTGCCTATTTACGAGTGAACCCTGAAGCCGAACGAGAGCAGATTAAGCAGCTTTCAATGATACGAAGCAACCGTGATGATTCAAAGGCCCAACAATGTATTGAAACCCTTCGTAAAGGGGCTGAAGGAAATGAAAATCTCCTTCCCCTACTTTTAGAAGCTGTGAAAGCCTATTGCACTCTTGGAGAAATTTGCGGGGTCCTTAGAGAGGTGTTTGGAGAATACAAAGCAGCAGATTTGTAGCAAGGTGAAGTACATGACTGTAGAGAAAATTGATCACATCGGAATCGCAGTAGAAAGCATCGAGTCTTGGTTGGGGTATTATCGAGATGTTCTAGGTCTTGAATACCTTGGCTCTGAAGAAGTTCCAGAGCAAAAAGTACGAGTGGCATTCCTAAAAATTGGTGAGAGCAAATTTGAGCTCTTAGAACCAATTTCTGAGGAAAGTCCAATAGCAGGATTCCTTGAAAAACGGGGAGGTGGAATTCACCATATTGCAGTCACTGTTGATAATATCAGTGAGGAACTTTCACGTCACCGTGCCGCAGGAGCAAGACTCATTGACATTGAAGCTCGAAATGGAGCACATAATATGAAAATTGCGTTTGTTCATCCAAAATCATCTGGTGGCGTTCTTTTGGAACTCTGTCAGGCTCCTGAGTGAAAGTGGAAACCTTATCTGAAAATTATCCATAATATTATCACACTAGGAGGTGCGTTATTGTCAGAAGAGAAACACTCTCGTTACGAGTTGTATCGAGAAGCCAAGAGTCATGAATCCAGCGGACGGTATGATGATGCCCTGAAAGCTTATGGCAAAGCAATAGAGATTAGCTCTGATTATGCTCATGCTTGGTACTACAAGAGTAAATTGCACTACAAATTACATCAGTATGATGAGGCTAAGTACTGTGCTGAGAAGGCTCTCAAAATTGCTCCTACTTGGGAGAAGCACATTCAAAAAATATTAGATGACTGTAATTATCAATCAAGGTCTTGAATTCAAATTATCACAGCAAACCAAGCAGTCTGTTGAGGACCTCAGCTACTATCAAAGTATCATTATGGTTCACCATACGATTTAGAACTAAACGTGTCCTTTTACCATATTCACCATATACCAGAATATTCTCTTTTTCAAGACGTTTTGATAATTCTATTGCGTTTATTGGTAAATTATTAAGACCAAGAAATATGATGTTTGTTTCAGGTTCTTCAATAATCAGTTTTGGAATGTCGCGGAGCTCTCTATACAGTATCTTGGCATTTTCGTGATCATCTTTTAGGCGGTCAACCATTGTTTCAAGAGCTACTATCATAGGTGCTGCAATAATCCCTGCTTGTCTCATTCCACCGCCAAGTTTCTTTCTTATTCTATGAGCCTCATGAATGAATTCCTTAGTTCCTGCAATAATTGACCCAACAGGAGCAGATAGACCTTTACTAAGACA
>SDOA01000182.1 GCA_004524595.1 Candidatus Thorarchaeota archaeon
ACCGATGTCAAACTTGCTGATGTAGAACCCAAAGCTGGTGATGGTGTAGGCATTGTAGAGGCTCCACGTGGAACTCTTCTTCACAACTATATCAGCGATGACAAAGGCATGCTTGTGAAGGCAAACCTCATTGTTGCAACTAACAACAACATCGCAGGTATCGAGAAGAGCCTAATGGTCGCAGCAAAACAGATCTTCGAGGACAAGGCTCATGAGAGCCTGAAACTCCCTGACCCCATGGTCAAGACATAGAAATGTCCTCTACCCTATGATTATAAAGCACAAAAAGGAAATGTGATCTATCATGTCAGAAGAAATCCCACAAGGGTTACTGAACCTCCTGGAAATGGTGGTTCGGTGCTATGACTGTTGACTATCATGCGGCGCACATCTTGTCGTTGTCGATGATGATGGCCGCGAGATAGTCCGGAAGGAGCTAGTGACTGGCGGAGGATGAAGGTCCGGCGTAAAGTACTGAGCCGGGCTTGACACACCCCGCAAGGGTGCGCTGGTCGCACTCCTTCCCTCCTCTTTTCTTTTCTACATCTACCAAAATTGCAATGGATGAAATAGCAAGATTAATTGGTTGTATTTCCTTATTGCAAACCTTCGATGAGCGGAGAAGAAGTAATAATGAAAGAAAAAGATATCATTGCACTTCGCAACAAATTCGAGGAACCCCATCACTTACTTACAACTTCAGATAACCAGACACTCTTTCTCAGAATCTGGGAACCACAATTAGAGCACCGCAAGGATTCAGCAATACTATTACTCCATGGAATCACTGCGCACAGCGGACCATACGGTATGATTGCAGAACCATTGACAGGAAGAGGTTTCTCAATATATGGACTTGATTTGAGAGGACACGGTCTATCAGATGGAAATCGAGGAGATTGTCCCAGTAAGGAGCGATTCATCAAAGACCTCTGCGAATCTATTGAATTTGTGAACCAACGTCATCCTAAGGTCATCCTTTTTGGACATAGCCTGGGTGTGCTCTCGAGTATTATAGCTGTGAATAACTGTCGAGAGAATATTGATGGACTCGTTCTCTTAAGTGGAGCTCGTAGCACGAAGCCAGAGGCATATCCAGGATTATCTCTAGGTCAGAAACTGAAGATCTTGGGAAGTTCTATTCGGAATCCAAGCAAACCAGTGATACATTATTACAGAGATGAAATGGTTGGACACGATGACCCCTTATTCAATTTCTACTACACATACCGCTTCATGAAGATCGCTCTTATCAGGGACTTTGAGTTTCCTAATATGGAGAATATGCCTGTCTACGTAGGGGTTGGTGACAGAGATGAGCTGTTCTCAGTTGACGCATGTCAGGCACTACACGATGAAATTCCTTCAAAGTACAAGATGTTCTATGTAATGAAAGGTGCAAAACACGCAGAGTTTCCACCAGGAAGCTTCGACACCCTATTCAGCTGGCTTGATACGCATTTTCAATAGATCTTCTAATAGAATATGATGAGGGTTGAAATCCATAGCAAGGACGTGCCTGTCGCATTCATTCCATCCGTATATCTTGTCACTATGAAGCTAAATCATGGATCATGAGATTCGTTTAAGCACATTTATTCTGCTAAGAGAACTATTTCCTCAGGTGCAAGAACTTTGCGAGAAAAAGAATCTCCATTTTTTGAAACCTCCTATTGAAACAATTGTGAATAGGATTTAGAAAGTGATGGAACTAACGTCCTAACAGAAATCGTTTCACTCTATCCATCTCTCAATAAGATCAATAGACTTCTTATCTACACTGGTCATTATAATGGAAATACCTGAAATGCTATCGGTGATTGTGACCACATAGTAGTCATGACCTAAATTCTGCTTTTGCCATTCAAAGCTCATGAATTGATTAGTTGCAAGTCCCTGCAGATTTACCCTGGGTATTTCCTTCAATATTTTTCCATTTCGAGTTACCAACAATCGATCTGTAGTGAGATACTGATTGGTCCTTTTGGATTGAAAGACGATATAGATTATGTAGATAATTAGTAGAGCAAAAAGAATTGGAGCAAACACATTGTAGAGTGGAATAATTATGATCAATGATGCAGGAGCTGCTTGAACAACTGAGTCTAGAACTATTGGTGTGAAAAGAAGCAAGAGTATTGGTATACAACTATTACGCAGTAGAGGTTTGATATCGATACTAGCATTTTGATTCCATAGGATACTTTCATTCTCTTTCAAATCTGGTACAAGTAATCTTGATTCCTTCTTTTTAATCGCTGACATCTCGAAAGCCCATTATCCGGAATCGGTGCACTATTTGAAGATATGCCCGAAAAAGATTCTCTACCAAATTCTCTTCAACTACATTATTATGTTGGATTTACATCCAATATTTACGATATATTGGCATCACTAGACAAAGGTGGAGTACATATGGCAGGTTCAATGAAAAGTGCATATCTCTTTCTGATTGCTGCAATCTTCTGTGTTGTCCAACTCATAGTCAGTCTTGCTGTATTTGATGATGGAATAGGAGCAATGGCATCAGGTGTATTTGTGTTTATTAATATCATAGGTTATCTTTTTGCTCGTACCGGAAGCATGATGGCAGTCTTCCGAACAGTCGGTTCATACGGAAACGTGGAGATTCGAGAAGACACAGGTCAGCGAATTCAAGGAACTCCCTGTTTTGGCATATGCTTTGGAATTATGACAATAGTCGTCGCATATTTATTTGCTGAAATGATTGAGGGATCACTGGGTCTTCTAGCCACTTCACCAGCTATGATTGCAGGTATATTTGCCATTCTAGCAGGCATTGTCTTTGCTCTGGATTACAAAGGTCCCTATTCAACTCAAACCTATTAATTCAATCTTGCATAAAAAGAAATGAGAGGGAGTATCATTCGGAACTCCCTCGTTTTTCCTATCTCGTTTGTTTCTTCATGAAGATTACCAGTGCAAGAACAATGATTATCGCTCCAACACCAACTGCAAGAATGAGGTATGGTGTCATATCACTTGGGGGAGCAGCTATGACGGTCACTGTGATTGCGGCAGTGAGTTCGTTTCCATAGATGTCAACAATGGTGATTTGAAGACCGTAGATACCTATTTCGAGGGGCACAGTATTGGTGATTAGTCCCATGGCACTAATCTGGAAATGCACAGTATCATTGAGGCTATAGCTACCGATACCAGAGAGATCTGAGGCTATCACCTGATAACTGAATGATTCTCCCACTGTAATCTCTTGGTCTGTTGGGATTGTCACCCACGAAGGTCCTGTTGTGTCTGTGACTGTCACTGAAGATGATGCGTTAATTGAATGTCCAGAGATATGGTAGGCAATCAACATGATCTCATTGTATCCTACAGGAAGGCCATCCAGATTCGTCTCAATGTAAGTCCCATCCCAGGGCTCACTATAGAGTAAACTGTCGCTCGCATAGACCTCAAAGTGTGATGGATTCAGGGCGTATGCAGGCCAGACCATTGTATTTCCGGTTTCAGATAGCTCAAATGTGATAGAACTCGAAGCATTAAGGTCTAAGCTTTTTTCAGGAAAGAGGTCATAGGCAATGCCTGTGGTTATTGTATAGTTGCCCTGTCCAGAATAATCTGACCAGTGGTTACCAGGACCTGTAGAGTTATGCCAGCTGATATCGCCGAATGAAGAGCCATCAATAGCATTATCGATTGAGTTCCAGCCAATGTCATTCCCGCATATCCGACTACCAGTGCTGTGCTCAATCTCTACACCAATAGCATTGTCATAGATGATGTTGTCCGTAATGTCTGCATATTCATCGAGTGTTACGTAGATTCCATGGTCTTTGTTATCATGAATAGTATTGCTATGTACAAGGAAGGGACCGCCATTTGCGAGGTGAATTCCATCTCGACTATTGTTCCAGATTCTATTCTCAATGATTGTACCATTTGGATTATTACCTTCGAAATGGATACCACTCTCTGTATTGTTCGAGACTTGGTTGTCTTCAATCAACCAAACTCTTGAATCATATACATAGATACCTGCTCCAGATTCTTCCCATCCATTGCCCCAGATATCATTTCCAGTGACATTGATATACCATGAATCATCCGCATTGATACCATACTGAGAATTATTGAAAATTTGATTATCTTTGATTTGATTGAAATCTGCATCCGTGTCCAATCGGATACCCGAATATGAGTTGTTCCAGACTTGGTTGTTTTCTATCAGACACCCGAGGGTTTGTTGAATGAAAATGCCACTGTATATATATGGGGCCAACCACCCATTGCCCGAAGCAACGTTCCCAGTAATGTTGGTATTGTCTGCCCATTGACCAAAGATACCATCAAAAGTGTTGTCGAAGACCTGATTGTCTTTAACTTGATTGTTTAGCGAATCCTCCAGGTAAATACCCACGTGTGAGTTATTCCATACCCTGTTGGCTTCGATAAGATGATTGCTACCTTCAGTTATGTACAAGCCTCCCTCACACCAAAATTCATATCCATTCTCTCGGATATCATTATCATATAATGTAGCATTATTGCATCGATACAGCGAAATCCCATCGTCTCCATTGCTTTCAATGGTATTGCTGGTTATGTTCAGAAAATCTGAAGTTTCTATCATTAGTCCCTGCCAATAGTTATCATGTATCTCATTGTTGTTTATTGTGACGTAGTCTGAACTCTGAATGTAAATTCTAAATCCGTTGTTGAAGACCTCACAGTTTGACAAAACTGCTCTATCAGAGCTGATTATCCAGATTGTATTTGCAAATGATTCTGTTATCGTACAGCCATCTATCACGACATCAGGACAATCTTGAGCATAGATGGCATAGGTGTGCCAAGTGACGAATGTGTTTTCAATGCGTGCGTGCGAAGCATTATACAGATAGATTCCTGGATCTGAGGGTCCTGTTGATGAGTTTATGAAGCAGTTACGAATTGTGAAGTAGGCAGTCACATCATGGATGTAGATACACATCTGGTCATCCGTGATGTTATACCCCTCTATGATATATGGTGCAACAGCACTGCCATTTCCATCCCAACCTTCTATAGAATCCTGATACGCAAAATCTGTGTCATTTTTTATCTCAATTCTGCTGTGTTCAATATATGAAATGTTGAATTGTGAGTCTACTTTTTGTTCAGTCTTGTATTTATCCTCAGAGTGACCTACTGATGAAGCTAGTGACACTAGTAGAATAATACAAAATAGGAAGAGAATTTTTTCTTCTTTCATTACCATCCCACTAACCAGGAATTAAACAGAGAGCGGTATATCTTGGGATTATATATTTCTGGTGAATTTCTTATCATTTGTCTTCATTTGTATATTTTCATTTTTTTGGAATAACCAACATCGAAATTACTAGGAAAACCACGATATGTATTTAGTGTTTTGATTTGCTTGCAGGCGAATCTCCCTCCACTTGTTAATCGTATCTTCGTCATAAATATCCTGAGATTAAGTTATCACACAAGGATGCGCTGGTCACACTCCTTCCATCCCTCTTTCTTTTCAAATAGTAGTTTTACGTATTCTAATTTGAGTAGGTTCAATAACAGTAAATGAACCTACCAGCTTGTCTTTGTGATCATGTAGTGTCTTCACAATTATTTTGACCTTCTTCAAGCTGGTTAATCCATGCAATCGAATCAGAATAATTCCATGTGTGAGTTTTCCTTGTCTGTAGATCAATTCCCCGAAGTCCTTGTCTGCAGTGAGTAGAATTGATTTTTCTTTATTTGCTAAT
>SDOA01000064.1 GCA_004524595.1 Candidatus Thorarchaeota archaeon
CATATTATGGAACTCCCATATCGTTCTCCAGAAGGCTTTAGAGGTACATCCAACTGTGTACTCAAGAGTATCATCAATTCATCAAGATACTCGGAGTGATTATTAGTGCCATCTAATCTAGAGCGATCAAAATGCGATCAAGCCTGCGGCTTGCTGAAAGAACTTGATATTGCTTCTTGGCTGGTTTGGGTAAGAGAAACCTCTCAACAATCAGATCCCGTACTGGAACTTATTTTGGGTGGAGATGTGGTATGGCAATCAGCATTCATCTTCACTAATACTGGAAAGAAAATCGCTATTGTAGGTAATTTTGACGCAGACGGCATCAAGGCGCTTGGGATTTATGATAGAGTGATTCCCTACACAAAGGGTATCAAGGATGAGTTGTTGAGTACCCTCAAAGAGCTCGATCCTGAAAAAATCGCAATCAATTATAGCAAGAATGATGTAGCCGCTGATGGTCTATCTGTGGGTATGCATATGATACTCCAGGAATATCTCGCAGACACCCCTTACCTTGACAGGTTAATATCTGCTGAGAGCCTAGTACAGAAAATCAGAGGTAGAAAGTCAGCTGAAGAAATCGATTGTGTAAAGAAAGCGGTGGCTATCACTGAGGAGATATTTCGTGAGGCGGAGCACTTTGTCAAGACTGGAATGACTGAGATTGAAATCTATAATCTATTCCATGAATCCATGACTAATCATGGTGTTACTAGCGCTTGGAATGATGATCACAACCCTGCTGTAGATGCTGGTCCAAACAAGCAATTTGGACATGCAGGACCAATAGAAAATAAGACAAAACCAGGACATCTTCTACACTTTGATTTTGGTGTTCGGTACAAAGGGTATTGCTCTGATATTCAGAGAATGTTCTTCTTTGGAGATGAATCTGATATTCCTGATGAAGTTCAACATGCTTTCGATACAGTTCGTGATGCAATTCTAACCGCTTCCGAATTTATTCGACCTGGGGTTTCAGGCTATGAGGTAGATGCAGTAGCTCGTGATTTTGTAAAAGATGCTGGTTATGAAGAGTATCAACACGCACTTGGTCATCAAATTGGTAGACATGCACATGATGGTGGAGTGCTCTTAGGACCAAAATGGGAGCGTTATGGTAACACCATCTTAGGTTGTGTTGAAGAGGGAAATATCTTCACACTCGAACTCTACGTGACAACAAAGCACTTTGGTCAGGTCAGTTTAGAGGAGGATATTATCATCACGCGGAAAGGTTGCGAATTCCTCTCAACACCTCAGAAGAAACTCATCTGTATAAAATAACTCTACTAAAGAATGAGACCTTCATCCATTGCCCCTGTTCGATATCCCCTAAGATCAAGCGTGATATATGTGAAACCTACCTCTCGCGCTATCGTTTCGAGGGATCTTAATTTATCAGGATTGAACATCATCTCAAGTTCATTGGAGCCTACCTCAATTCGAACGAGGTCTCCATGATATCTTGCTCTTACACACTCCACTCTGAAAATCTCCTTCACAGCATTCTCAACCGTTTCGACCATTTTCAGAAGATTGTGGTCAATCTTAGTCCCGTATGGAAATCTTGTTGCTAGGCATGCCATTGAGGCTTTCTCTGCAACAGAGAGACCTTTCTCACGTGCAAATTCCCGAATTTCTTCCTTTGTCACTTTTGCTTCAAGAAATGGTGAGGTTACTTCAGATTCTTCAAGTGCTTTTACTCCTGGTCTATATCCTTCCACTTCACTCGTGGTAGTTCCCTCAACCACAATATCGAGACCTAACTCTTTTGCAGTACTAATCCACAGAGCTGCCAGAACCTGTTTGCATTTAAAGCATCTATCGGTTGGATTCGCAGCCAGTTCTCTTTCTGCAAGCCAATTGAACTCTTTCACGATAAGATCCAAGCCCATCTCTTTGGAGATATTTCTTGCCCCAATCAGTTCCTCTCGGGGTAGAGTTGGGCTTGATACAGTAAGTAAAACCGTCTTAGATGCTACTTCTTTTGCGATGCTACTTAAGACAGTACTATCCACACCCCCACTAAATGCAACTAACACACTCTTACCCATTAGCTTGCTTCTAATGGTATCAAACTTCTTTTTCGTTTCTTCATTCATTGAATAACACATCTTCAATTTTCAGAGCTATTGCTTAGCTTGACATGTATGGATCATCATCAAAATCAATATCTGCATAACCTACATCCTTTAGAAGATCTTCAATTGATTGTCCCCCTGTAACCCAAGAAATAGTCCATGCATTGTCTTCATTCAATGCTAACTCCACATCAGGCAGGTCTCCAAGTAAATTGTGATCCATCTCGATTGCATCTTGATACGCTCCAACAAGTGCAATTGCTAAATGGGAACCGCGAATCTTTTCCAGACTTCCAACAGGAATCCCATCTAACATCATTCCGTTTGGCAGAGTGAGTGGCCTATCATCCTTTGTGAACCAGATTTTATCAGTACGTTGTCTATAGAAGTGTGCTATTTCACCATCTGAGTCACATGTAATATCTACGAGTCGAATAGTCGTTTCAGGGTGAATATGTAGATTAGAAATTGGAATTACTGGAAAATGTTGGTCCACTAGAACGTAGTCAGCAATACTATTGAAGACACTGAAGTTACCAATTACAATATGCTCTGGATACCAGAATTTGCTGATTTGTTCAATATTTGGAGTTGATTCGAGATTTACTTGTGCAAGCTTTCTACGTAATGCCTTTTCCAGATTTCCTATAATCATCTCTCTCTCAAAAATCGTTCCAAGTCTGATTTGTGTCACTGTATTGAAGAATGTATGATAATCGTTCCGCACTGCAAGCAGTCCATCAATAGAATCAATCCGGTCAATTTTTTCTAAGTATTCTAACTCCTTTGCTTCAGATATCTCTGACTCATAACTCCCTCCTTGAGCTGGAAAGACTGACCGAACTTCTAAAGCCTCAATAATTATTAGGGCTGCAAGTGCTGTAATTCCTCTTCCTGATTCAATCATGATGTTTGGAGATGGATGAGTGTAATAGCTTTCATTTAGATACTCTTTGACACCTTCAACCAAGTTTCGTGCGTAGTGATACATAAGATCAGGTGAATACTCACCTGTATAATCGATAGCAAGTCCACCTCCAAAATCTATGTTCTCTAATTGCGTAAAACCTCTCTCTCTTAGCTCAGAATACATACTCGTGAGGAATTTACCGAATCTGTTAAACGACTTCATATCAGTTATTTGAGAACCCGCATGTCCCAAAATCGTGCTTACTGATGAAACAAACCCTGTCTGGTTTAGTAAGTCGATAACATTATACAAATCGTGAATACTTAGACCAAACTTGGAGTTGCGTCCTGTTGAATGGGACCAGTGTCCTTCTACATTGAGATATGGCTTGATTCTAAGAACGAGTTCAGTAGTTTCAGGTCTAAAGTGTTCGATTACTAATCTTGCCTCATGTAATGATTCGATAGAAATAGCAATCCTGTAACCCTCATCATTACACTTTTGAATCAGTCTGAGATAATCTATGTCCTTTGCTCCATTACAGATAATTCTCCTGTGTTTCTCGTTTTTTATTACTTCTTTAATTAATAGCAATTCAGCTTTTGTTCCAGCTTCTAATCCGTAATCAGAATCTGAACGTACGACAGCTGTAACGAAATCGCTCCTCTGATTTACCTTTACTGGATAGATTCCAATAAATTTACTATCGTACTCTAACTCTTTAAAGACCCTCTCAAAAGAAGCTCGAAGTTTTTTGATTTGATGGGTGATTAACTGAGGTATTCTGAGAGTGAAAGAAGATACATAACTTGGTGTGTGCCCATTCGTTTCCTTTGTTCTCTGAACTATCTCTCTAATAGTTATACGTTTATCAAGTAGGCGAATACAAAGTTCTCCATCCTCTGTGATGTCGAGAAAGTGTAAATCGTTTCTACCTACTCCAAATACTGTCTTTGCCTCATCAATAGACCAAGTGTCTTCTGTCATTGTCTTCGCCTCTGGTTGGTTGTTAAGAGGATTATACTTCATCCTCTCTGATAGTATCAAGCATTCCCTGAAAGGCTCTTGCCAGTTCACCAATCTCATCGTCTTTTGAGATATACGATTGATCCACTTTTAGATCATCAGTGTCCAGTGGTTGTTCTCTGATTTTTGCGGCGACATTTCTCGTTGCGAGATCCATCAAATACTGCAAAGGTCGCGTGACAGTATTAGCAACCGAAACTGCTACAATGCCAGCAATGAGAATTCCTCCAATAGTGACAAAGAGAATGAATGAAGCAGCCGCAGCATTTGCTTCAGCGATTCGTTGTTCAAGAGGTGGAATTGCCTCTAGAACCTCTGCAAGAGGGACAGAAATTACACAAATATATCCACCTTTTTCAACTGGTGTATAGACCATGATACTTTCATTACCATTCCTAGTATATCTCAGAGCACCTGAAATCTGATCTTCTACGTTCCTAATCGCTATCATGTCATCTTCATCAAGAGGATCTTCAGAAGTTGGGTCGGCTTCTATATCTAGAAGATATGGTAGACCCGAGATATAATCAAGGTCGTCAAGCTCAGGATGTGCTACTATCTCTCCTAACGAATTCAATAAGAACGCATATCCGCTATCCAAGACCTTGATATCGATGATTTTTTGCTGAATATCTTGGATTGTAATATCTCCTGAGATGACAGCAAGAGGAAGCCCATTGCTATAGACAAGCTTGCCAATTGATATCAAGAGGACATTATCAAATTCATCATAGTAAGGATCTACAAAGACAGTATCACCCAGACCATCATCTATCACATCATACCAATATTCCACTCTTGGATTATATGTATCTATGATTCGTTCTCCATCGTCTGTACTGCTCAAAATACTTCCTGGGTAGTTGATGAAGAGACCATCATCAACGAATGCAATATACAACCATCTGAAGTCAAGCTGGTCATGGATTGCTTTGAAGATGTAGTCCATATTTGAAACTCGACCCAATTTGTCAGCTTCAAGAGTTTCATAATCTGTATAGTCTGTTGAATCATACCCTTGAATGAACCAACTGCTATAGGTCCAAGACACATTCAAACCGTAATTGTCGTCATAATGATTATCACTAGGTGCTGGTGCAACAGTATCATCTTCAAACAGTAGATCATAATAGACCTCTCTATATGCATATGTTGAATCTGGTTCAAATAAAGCTTCAAGTTCCCTTGCTGCTGCTTCAATCATCCCTTGTGCACTGGAGAGTTTCTGGTTGATTACTAGCGCTGTTTTCTGCGCAGTTTCCTCCATGTTTCCCTGAACCTGAGTCTGTAATGCCAATGAACTCTCATCCCGTGTGAACCCACCTATCAAATCCACAAAAGTCAAAGAGACCAGTCCTGTTACCGTGAGTGATACAAAGGATATCACTAGGAATGTTGCAATCACATTTGTTCGGAATTTTCCTTTCTTTTTAGTCTGTATAGATTGTGCCATCTTTTTAACCTCCTAGTAATCTACCGTTGTACCTCCTACTTCGAGTTGTGCCATCAAAACTCCTATCTTCTCAAACGCTTTCTCAATGTCCATTCGAACATTGATGCTATCTACTACCGACAAGTATTGACCCTGTGGGATATTGTTGCATATGGATTCGAGAAGTTCTTCTGTAGTCATTTTTCCTCCTGTTGTTGGAGACCTTAGCCTCTTCTTCGAATCAACTGGAGATTTTAATTCCTGTCCTACTCCAATTACTATTAGGTTAACATCTAGATGATTATCTCGAACGAAACCTTCTATTGTAAGCGGTCGGTTTCGACGGATTCTATCTTTTTCAGTGACTATTCCTTCTAGCACATCTAGTGAATATGTATCAGAACTATTGTCTTGTCCATCGGTGAGCGCGATTACCCAACGATGTTCGCTAGATTCTATCTTATTCAGTTCTTCTAGTGCTCTTCCTAAAGCGTCATAGAATGCGGTAGCATAGTTAGGATATTTGAGAGAATCCAGTGCTTTAATGATGGGACTATCATCGTCTTCGCGTTCTCCTTTAATAGTCAGAGGTAATATCTCTCTATAGGATGAGTTGAAGATTATTATCGAAACTGAGTCTTGTGGATTCACCTGACTATGTAAGATCTCTTTTGCGCCAGTAACAGCAGCTCGAATTCTTTGCTGAGCTTGCATACTTCCTGAGTAATCAATGACGAATGTTACACTCTTCTTGAACATTATTGACCTTCTTAGCTTCTCTGCTTTTCTTCTTGTTTCATGACTTGGTTTATTTAGTTCATCAAGGACATCTGCTAATCGTTGCATAGCAAAGACAACAAGCCACATCTCATCAGTATGCTGACCATACTTAACAGCATCACTATAAGCATTTTCAGCTTTTTTCCACTTGCCTTGAACTTGATGCAGTTCTCCCTCGTGAAATTGAATATATGCAAGGCTTCTCTCATAATCAATTGATTCAGCTGTTTCCTCAGCCTCCTTGAATCTTGATTCGGCTTGGCTATATCTTCCATCCTTCATGAGGACTAATCCCATTGCATCAAGACGTCGAGCATGCCCATATTGATTCTTAATTGTTAGATCTATTGCCAGTGCATCTTCAAGGAGTTTCATTGCTTTGTCTGTATTACCTCTGTCCATCTCCACAAGTGCCATGTTATGATATGTCGATGCAATACGCATCATTGCATCTTTCTCATTCGCACCCTCTTCCTTTGTTTTCTCAAGCATTCTGTTGGATATCTGTAAGGATTGATCATAATGATCCATTGCGTTTACCGTATCCCCTCTTTGGCGATAGACATTACCTATATTCAATAGCATAGTCTGTTCGCCTGCTTCGATTTGCAATCTGCGACTTATTTCCAAGAGGTTTTGATAGTTAGCAAGAGCTCTTCGTAGGTCTCCACGAATGAACGCTTGGTTACCAAACCGACACGCCTCTTGAAAACTGAGCAATGCATCAACTGTTGTTCCTACTTCCTCATACATCGATCCTGCTGTGGTCACTCCTCTTGTGAAATCCTGCTTTGCCATCTTTTCAACAAGCCGAGTCATCTCTCTAATTGGTTCAACAACAGCTTTTCCTCTCTTTGATGAGACAACTGTTACTACAGCGGCAACAACAGCAAGTATGCCCCCAAGAGCTGCGGTAAGAATAAGGGTTCGAGTCGCAACGAGATTTAAAATGTTTGTAGCTGGTGCTATGATATCAGAATCTGGTACAACTACCACAAGGACATAATCTGTGCCTTCAATCTGTACGAAAGCCATGTGCCACTTCTTATTGTTCTTCTGGTACTCAACAAGGCCAAATTCCTCTACAAGTACTTGTTCTGTCAAGAGGTTTGTGAAGGCCGCGACTTCCTCACCTGAAGTTGTTCCAAACTCAAGACTCTCAATAGATGCTATTTCGTCTTCTAATGACTGATCTTTATGTGCAACAACACTTCCAGTATTATCAAGAAGGAAAGCATAGCCATTCTGAGTAATATCAAAATTCAAGACTTTGTCAAGCACAGTTGCCATTGTCACATCTGCTGATACTACCCCAATAAGCGAATCAGTCGTGTCATATCTGACAGGTCGACCCATCGAGATTACCAGACCCACTGATGGGTCAACATATGGAGCCGTGAAAATAACCCTATCATCAGAGGGGCTTATTGTTTCCACATTCTTATACCAGGCTTCTTCATTTGGATCATAATCTTCACTTGGAGCGACTGGGTCTCCATTCTCATCTTGTTGGAAATAGATCAGGTCGTCAAAGGGATAATTCCTGAAGAGATGTTGATCTGAGACCGTCAAGTCAAAACCCATATACAACCATCTGAAGTCTGAGTTCATTTCATGAAGTGCTCTGAAGATATTGATCATATTAGATGAATAGTCCAGCGCATTTTGTGTTGTGCTGGAGAAATCATGAGGGTCATTGTTTTGCCAAGCAAATCGAGGCATATAGTAACAGTCGTATTCAAATGATATCGTTTCAGAGCCATAAGCGTCAATAATACTATCACTTGTTTCGAATGTGCTTATGAGATGAGTATACCATCTTGGTTCTTCCGAAGAATCCCAATAGTAATTGTATTGTGGTGTAGCTGAAATCCTTCCATTAAATAGATCTTCACAATATTGTTCCATCATATAAACGCCATCGACATAGCTTTGCCATCTCTCACTGATATACAGGGCTGTATCATTGGATAATCTTTGGAGATTAGCCAGTTCTTCAGCTTTGAGAGCTGATGCAGCATCTGCAGCATTTGCATTAGATACGGTGTATATTTCACCGACTGATAGAGCTGAGATAACAAGCATTGGTACTAACGCTACAACTACAAATGTATATACAATTCTCTTTGAAATATCCATAATCTTCGTTTCTCCCTGTTCTTCTTGATATTTATGTAAATTCTATCTGTTTTTGATTCTCCTATCCTGTTAGAGCTTTCAGCTCTTCAATCAACCTTTCTGCAAAGAATTGAGAGTTCATCTTCTCATCGAGCACAAACAAATCTCCTTCCAGAGTTCCATGTATGATTCCTTCGCCAAGTAATATGATCAGAGTTCGTCGTAGCAATATCCTATCGATTCCCGTTTCACGTTCCATTTTACTTACGCTAATGCTGTCTGTACCTTGTAAAAGGTCTACCAGAGCAGACTTAACTGATTTGACCTCTTTATCTTCGAGCTTTTTGAATCTCTGTTTCTTTTTAGGTTCTGTTCTAACAAATGTGCTACCATCAAGATAGCCCTCAAAATAATCACTCTTAATCATCGTCTGAAGACTACGACGCAGATTGTATGTTGCTGGTCGTGGTAAGGTCTTTCGCAAAATTCTGTCTAGATCTTTGAGTTTTATCTGCTGATGTTTCATTGTGATGGTATCAATGCTCTCTTGTATGAATTCCTTTATGACATATTCTTCCATCATCTGGAGCTTAGCTCCACATGAACTACAGCTTGCAGCTTCTGGTGAAGTTGGAGCACCACAATTACCACATTTTATCGCCCTACGATAGAGAATCTCCTTTGTTGAGCCAATTTGCTGTAGAATTACTCTTTCTGCCTTAGATGCCTTGTTAGTTTGTTCAACTTCCCAGAAACTTAGTTTCCGGTCCTTGGTACTAACAACTAGATATGCTATATCTGATATATCATCTGGAACTCCAGTTGCCATTGCTCGTGGAACATTACCTACATCAAGACAATCAATTTCACTACCATCTATATCCCATATTTTGAGAGTTGATGAAAGGTCTCCAGTCACGAATAATTTTCTTTTGTCATAGGATAAGATCGCAAAGACTGTTATTTTATCTCCAAGTTGAAGTTCTCTTAGGTGATAGCCGTTGGATGATAGAATTGTAATTCTCCCGGTCTTATCAGCAATGACAACTTCTAGTTCGCCATCACTTGTAATATCCTCAAGCCAGATATCTGAAATGGGTTGGGTGATATTTCGTGTAAAGATTGCATCCTTGTCATTATTGTACAGAATTACTCTGTTGTTTTGTAAAGCCACAACTACTTCCGCAGCATCATCGCCATCTACATCTCGTGCATCACATGCTACAACATCACTCTCTAATCGAATATTCCAGACTGTGCTTCCTCTATGGTCTACAACAAGAACTTTATTTCCAACGCCACCTACAAGGGCATCTTTTCCCTCCCCCTCTATATCAGCTACAGCGATACATCTGACTTTACTACTCCATTTACGAGTACTTCTGAGAGACCCTTTTGCATCAAATACTCTCATCCAATCCCCATAATCAAGAGAAAAGACCTGTGTACTAGTATCCTTTCTCTGTCTAACATAAACTGAATAGACATTAGCAGATATTGGAACATTTGCTACTGCGCGAATCTTCAACTTCTATATCCAACCATGTTTTGTTTGTTGCATAGCAATATAAGTTTGCACCGATGTAGGGATAAATGATGAATCCTCAGAAGTCATGCAGAGTTGGTTTTCTCTGGAGTCCGCTTCTTGAAAGTTTCAACTTTGGAAACAAGCATCCAATAAAAGTAGGGCGGTTCAAGATGATTCATGATTTTATTTTAGAACATGGTTTTCTTGAAAATTCAAATGTTCGCATAATCGAACCTGAACCACTTTCTGAAGATGTTCTACGAACCATCCACTCTAAAGAATATATTGCGCAAGTCATTGAGATCTCGGGGACTGGACAGGGCGACATTGATATTGACACTCCAGGATTCAAAGGAATTTATTTTAACGGTCGAATTACCTCTGGAGCTTCAGTCACTGGAGTTCAAGCCATCCTTGATGGTCATATAGACCATTTCTTGTCACCCACAGGAGGATTTCACCATGCAAAATATGAAAATGGTGGAGGCTTTTGCATCTTCAATGATGTTGCAGCTTGTGTCCATGAATTAAAAAATAATGGAATTGAACGAATACTGATAGCTGACTTCGATGTCCACCATGGGAACGGAACCCAGACCTACTTCTATGATGATCCCGGTGTCATGCAAATCTCATTCCATGAAGATCCCGAATGGATGTTTCCTCACGACGGATTTCTTGAGGATATAGGACAGGGACCTGGACTTGGGTACAATATTAATATGCCATTTCCAATGGATTCTGGAGATACAGTATATCGTTATGCTTTCGACGAACTTGTCCCTCCTCTGATATCTTCTTATAAACCAGAATTCATTTTATTTATACCTGGATTTGATACGCATTATTTAGACAGGCTAGCTCATCTGAAGGTCACGATTGATATGATTCAATATGTTGCATCTTACATGCACAAAGTTGCCCATGAATATTCACGAGGACGATTAGGTGTTGTTACTGGCGGAGGATACCATTCTGAATCACTTCAGTGGGGAATTGGAACCGTGATGTCAATTCTTACAGGACACCCATATCAAGCACCCCACCAAAATCCTCCCTTTGAAGATGATGAAGAGACCGTGGCAGAAGTTCGCCATAATGTTGCAAGATTAAAAGAACTAATTTTTCCTTTTCATGACATCTGATCATTGGAAACCATTTTTTATTCATCAACAAGTATACAAATGATATCTTTAAGAATGTGATAGAGAGTACACCAAGTTCTTTCATAACTAGATAAACTGTGTAAATATTGAGGACAATCTAATGTTCATTTCCATAGATGTCTGCAATCCAAAAGCCTGCAAATACGAGTGTGCAGAAGCATGTGGTCATATCCATGGCGGAAAAGCCCCATTATACTTTACAAAAGACTCTCTGATGCCGTTGATTAACACAAACATGTGCACTTGTTGTTTAGCATGTTTACGGGCTTGTCCATTAGGTGCAATTTCCTCTGAAAATAATAGTTCTACTACAAGTAGACCGCAAGAATTCAGTGTAATGAATAACAGCAGCTTATCTGAAAAAGAAGCCCCATACCAAGTTGCTATTGATTACAAACCAATGAATGAAGCTCGGACTATCTTTGCTCGAGTTCAATTTGACCATGATTTTTTGTATTACCAAAAGACAGAATTTTCTGGCGCAGAATACATGATCTCCAAGGATATTCCTGGATATGGAAGATTCGAACATGAACTTAGCATAGCTGCATGGAAATTATATGATTCCCGACATTCTATAAGTCGATCTGGGATTGGGCTTGATACAGATGCTGAGGAATCGAGTAGTAGGACAATCACGAACCCAGTCGAACTCACTCACATGATTAAGAAAGCTGCAAAATTCTTTGGAGCTAATCTTGTAGGAATTACTGAACTAAATCGAAACTGGTTATATACCCATGACCGAAAAGGGGTATCATACGATATTCCTGCTTCTTTTAATCGAGCAATAGTTATGGCTATAGAGATGGATTATGATGCTATTGCGACATCACCAACTTTCACTAGTGCGGCAACAACAGGATTTGGTTATTCAATGATGGCTTTCATAGAATCTGAACTTGTGTCCTTTGTCAGACGATTAGGGTATGATGCTATGTCTTGTGGGAATGATGTAGCGTTGAGTGTTCCTTTAGCGATTGATGCTGGAATTGGCCAATATGGACGTCATGGGTTGCTTATAACAAAGCCATATGGTCCTCGTGTTAGGATAGCCAAAATCCTGTCTGATATGCCTCTAATAACAGATAATCCTGATTTGGCATTCTGTAAAGCTGTAATCCGTTTTTGTGAAACTTGTAAAAAATGCGCTCATAACTGTCCTTCACAATCGATTCCCTATGAGGATGAACAGACATGGGGAGGAAAAACTGCATCCAATAATTCTGGTGTTAAAAAATGGTACGTGGATGTAGAGAGCTGTTATGGTTTCTGGGTCGAAAATGGGTCTGAGTGTTCAAACTGCATTCGTTCCTGTCCCTACAATAAAAAAGACGGAATTCTTCACCGATTAGTGCTGTGGGTTGTACAACATCTACCCTTTCTTAATCGTCTTATTGTCAAGATGGATGATTTGGCAGGATATGGAAAACAGAAAAAAACAGAACAATTTTGGAAGAAACTGGAATAATTTTGTGAACTTTTTTAGATAGCTAATATAGAAATACAATAATGATTTAACACACTTACAACTAAGAAAAATAGTGTTCTGGAGTCTATGAGAAATGCCAACTAAAGAACGAACCCCTCCAAAGAAAAAAACTAAGGGTTCGCCAATCAGGCTAGAGGAAGCAATACCACTTGACGGAGATGTTCTTGCGTCCATTCTTCGAAATACTCATAGTGGAATTGCCATTGTTGGTGAGGACTTCACACTTGAGTATGTCAATGAACAAGGATGTAAGATTTTTAGAGGTACTCAGGAGGATCTCATTGGACAGGATTTTCGGAAGTTCATTGAAAAAGACTCCCTGAATCAAATTATTGAAAGATATCAGAAACGAAGACGCGGAGAAAAGGTACCTGAAGTCTATCCTTTTCATATAATAACAAAAAATGGAAACACAATAACATTAGAAGGCCGTGTCGATCTTGTAGAATGCTCTGATGGGAAAGTAAGAACGATTGCACATTATCTTGATATTTCACAAATAGAACGCGGTCAAGAGCTTTTAGAGGAATCACAGAGACGATATCGTATCCTTGTCGAAACTATGAATGATGGACTAGTTATTGATGATGAGTATGGGCTTCTAACCTATGCAAATGATGCATTTTGTAAGATGTTAAATTATTCCCCTGAAGAAATCACTGGAAAGCCATGGAATACATTAACGCCTGATCTCGATATTAAATCAATTAAAACGAAGATTGAACAGAGACGCAGTGGAATTTCAGAGCGATACGAACTTAATTGGACCAGCTCAACTGGCGAGGTTGTTCCCACTATTGTTTCTGCAACACCATTGGTTAATCGTTCTGGAGAGTTCATAGGTACATTTGCTATCGTTACTGAAATCAGTCCACAGAAAGATGCTGAAGAGACCATACAATTTTACTTGGATCTTTTATCCCATGATATAGCTAACCAATTACAGGTCATAATGACTAGTACTGGGCTTCTTGAAGAAGAAGTACCTGCATCATATGTTGATGATGCTCGACAAGATATTCTAGATGCAGTTGACCGCTGTAATAGACTAATAACGAAAGTAAAACGAGCTGGACAGATTCGACAAATCCCTCTTACAAGTATTGATCTTATTCAGGTTATCGACGAGAAGGCTGCAGTTCTAGAACGTGTATTTAATGCAAAGATACACCGCGAAGGGTTGAAGAAGAGCACAATAGTCGAAGCAGATGTGCTTTTGGGTGAACTTGTATGGAATCTTTTAGAGAATGCTGCTCGACACAATCCTATTGAAAATAAGGAAATTTGGATTTCAATCAAGTCAAAAGGCAATTCAGTTACACTTTCTGTTGCCGACAATGGTCCTGGTTTGAGCGATACTAGAAAACAGGGTTTCTTCACCGAACGCAAGTATGGTGGCGGTGTAGGCCTAAAATTAGTCAGACAGATGATTCGCAAATATGGCGGGTCAATTGATATTGAAGATCGCATATCTGGCAAGCCTAGCGAAGGCGCCAAGTTTGTTGTGACACTTCGAAAAGCTAAACAAGATAAATGACAACAATCTATCTTGTCTTGTTTTGTAGACGTGTGTACAATCCTTCAAAGAACTCTTTCTTCTTGATATTATTGATTTTAAAGAAATTAGTTTTGATACGATATAGCTTTCTTCTAACAGCATCATATTCTTTGAAACCTTTTCTTTCCACTGCACTGTCAAAGATTGAAGTCACAGCTTCTGGAAAATCATCAATATATTGACACTGTTTGACTTGGATATGAAATAATGTGTTTCTTAGTATCTCTGTCCTAGAAATACATCTATTTGTCATTGTTTGCGGTCCCCATCTAGTAGTTAATTGAGTTCTTCTAATAAAAGTTCTAATAATTCCCTCGCAATATCTAGTGATTCCATCCGCGGAGACACATTGTGCAATAGATTGACATTTTAAGTTGAATTGCCCTAGGAAAAAATGAGTTTGGACAAACAATGCGAATTGCTTCAATAATTGATATCAGCTTGGTAGATGTTCCAAAGATTCCTGTCACAGTGATTTTTACAGCTGGTTGTAATATGGACTGTAGTTATTGTCAGAATGCTGAAATTATCCCACTTGATTCAGGAACTGAAATACCTATCCATGAGATTGTCCAAAAAGTACAAGGGAATCTAACGGATGGTTATTGCATCACAGGCGGAGAGCCAACAATCCACAAAGACCTTCCTGAGCTTTTGAAAGCACTCCGTGAGGATGGAGCAACCTACATGAATTTAAACACGCAGGGATCAGTTCCTGATGTCCTTGAGAAATGTCTTCTATATTTGGATTCTGTTTGGTTTGATATCAAATCTGTTCCAGAAAGATATACTGAGATTACACGTGTCAAATCCAATCCCTGGCCGCGAATTCAAAAAAGTATTCAACTCATCATGAAATCAAAAGCTGCATTTTGGCCTCGTACAACATACGTTGGAAAACTAATGAACAATTTTGAGATTTTACAGATTGCTGAAATGCTAAGAGAAATTGGATATACTGGTGACTATCTGGTTCAAAACTTTCTCAAATCTGCTGGAACCAGAGAAACTGATGTGGCAGGCTTTGAAGAACCTGATATAAAAGAACTCGAAGACATTCTGGAAAGTATCCCTGATGGGATTTCTATCAAACTGGAATGGCGTTGATGAAAAGAATAAACACACAGACAAGCTTTTAAACGCCGTCGGATTGACCTTTATTTGACCACGCCAGAAACTAGGTGTTAATCTCCTGGAGTGTAGTCTTATCATGTTTCCATCACAAAGTATGAACTACGACCGAGCTATCACAGTCTTTAGTCCTGAAGGACGACTGTATCAAGTTGAATATGCAACAGAAGCTGTAAGACATGGACCACTTGCCGTTGGGATCAAGGCTGTTGATGGTGTCGTACTAGCTGGAGAGAAGAGATCGCCTCATTCTTTGGCGGATCTTGACACACTCAAAAAGCTACTACTAATCGATGACCATGTTGGAACTGCAATTGCTGGTCTACACGCTGACGCTCGAAAACTGATTGACCAAGCAAGAGTTCAAGCTCAAATCAATAGGCTGAGTTATGATGAACCGATATCAGTTCAATCACTTGTTGTGAACATCTGTGATACAAAACAACTTCACACACAATATGGTGGAGTTCGTCCATTCGGAGTTTCTTTACTTTTAGCGGGTGTTGATGACCATGGTCCTCAGTTATACACAACCGATCCATCAGGCTCATTCTGGGGTTGGAAAGCAGCAGCAATTGGAAAAGAATCTGATGTTGTTCGCGACTTTTTCAGTGAAAATTACAAACCAAGCATTAAGCTGGATGCCGCTTTGAATTTGGCTCTAAAGGGTCTCTTTAGATCTGAAGATTTAGCGTCAATTGATGCGGCTGAGAAAGCCAAGACTGTAGAAATTGGAATGATAAACACTACTGATAAGAAGTTCAAGATTCTCTCACAAGAAGAAGTCGAAACGACTATCTCTGCTCTCCGTTAGATGTAGTCGTCCTCTACCTTCTGGACTTCTCAATCAGTCCATCAATAATCAGTCCTGCTATATCTAAACCAGTCACTCGTGAAAGTGCACTCCAGGATGGGGCTGCATTTGCTTCTATCACACAAGGTCCATCTGGTGATTCAATGATATCAATGCCAGTATAATCGAGTTTGAGTACTTCTGCGGTCTTTATCGCACATTCTTCATAATCTGGTGATAATGTCGTAAGTTCTGCCTCTCCTCCACCATGAACATTAGTACGCCATTCTCCCTCTATCCCTTTTGGAACATACCGATACATTGCACCAATCAACTTTCCGCCTATGACGAAGGCTCTAATGTCCCTCTCTGGTTTTTCTATCATTTCTTGGACATAGAGAACCTGACCTAGTTGATGGATGAATTTCATAGCTCGGTATGTGAGTTCTTTGTGTTCTGCCCGTATAGCACCCATACCACGGGCACCAATTAATGGCTTAATCACAACATCTCCAACTTCTTCAACGAAGTTAATAGCAGCCTCTAGGTTCTCTCCAACATGTGTTCTGGGAACTCTAATACCTGCCTTCTCTAAAGCGGTTAGTGTCGCATACTTGTCCTTCGCTCTTCGAAATGAGTATGCCGGATTCATCACATAAATCCCCGCATCTTCAAAATGTTCTAGTAGGCTTATCCTATAGGTTATCTGATCGCCAGTTCCAAATCCAATAGTTCTTACAACTACACCATCCATGTGAGATATGTCTTCTTCATCTAAGTAAGTGAAACGATTTGGGATTTGAGCTGAAATATCTGGTAATCTAAATGGCTTTGGTTCATGTCCTTTAGCTTTTATTGCATCAATAATCCCAGCGGTTGCCCAATTATTCACATTTTCGTGATAGACTACTCCAAAGAGGCGACGTACCATTATATTACACCCTGATTATGATATATGCCCAGAATTGTTAATCGTTAAAGCACTATCTACTTGTATCCAAGATAACCATTAAGTACACTTTCTGTTAGTTGATGATCTGTAATTCACTTGGGAGCGTACCAAAGTCTAATGATCAACAAACTCGTAGAACTTGCAGAAAAACTATCAAATGAGAGAAAACATGATCCTGAGCTTTTGACTCGAATGAAAGTAGCTACTCAAGGTCAGTCTCCGCGTTTTTTACTCATCTCTCCCATCAACAGAAGTACGCAAGACCTGCAACTCTTCGGGATGAAAATGGGTGATGCGTTCCATGGAACTCGCGTTCCTAGAATGCCTTTGCTTCCACCAGAAAAGTCACCATTTCTTTTCACAGGTCCCGCAGCATATAACCAAGGATTTCCTGACAAGCGTGGAGTTATTCTGACCTTCGAGCATGAGGAATCTGAGGAAATAATACATCAATCTATTGAAAGCGTTTTATTCCACCCTGATCTTAATGGATTGCCTATCATTGCATTTCGAATCAACTATGATACCGGTTCTGCACGTATTGTAGTGCATGGTAAAGGTCGCAACTATGAGACAGAGAATTGGTTGCTTTCAAGGATAAGATGTCCTGATCCAATGGACTCGAACACGCTTGTCTTGATCTGCTCTGATTCACGTGTGCAACCTCCCATTACTCCGGAAGGCGTTCCAATGGCCATCCAAACTTTAGGCGGCTATGTCCCTAAGTACACTAACATCGATGACGAGACCAATCAATTGAACAGCTTCTTCAAGACGTGGCTTGATTCGAACAATGAATTCCAAAAAATTCTCATTATCGCACATGGAAACTTCGAAGGTGAAGGTCCATCTTGTGGGGCAGGACAAGCATGCCTTCATCCTGATAGGATAAAGAACACACTCTTACAACCAATTATTAAGGAACTACAAACTGCTGCACAGCCCTTCGAAGAGGAACCAGCTGAAGATGCTGAAACAAGGGTAAAATCTCTCTGCTCAGCTATTCGAGAAAACCTCCTTTCGTATCCTGCAGTGAAAGATGTTGCAAATCTAAGAACAACAGAGTTCATTGATACTCTTCTAATGGATACTGTCACCAATACCCTCTCAACTTTTAAAATCTGACGAATCACAGGTATCCTGCATATGATACCATTAGGTCCTGATACTGCTCAAAATTGAGTATGAATGAATTGAACTTAAAGACTGGAACAATAGGTACTCCCTCATGCATTTCCACCTCTTCCACTAGCCAAGTTACTATTATTGGGATGAACTCGTATTTTCCCTCTTTCATTATGGTTATCTTTTGTAATAGTCTATCGAGCTGAGTGGCGAGCTTGAAAGTTCTCTCCTTCTGCTTTTCTGCAGCAGTTCGTAAGGCTGCAACTTTACTTCCTCTTATGCTCCACATTTTAGCATCGACGGATATCCCCAATCTCCCCCTAATCCCGATCACGTCAATTTCCATGCCTTTTACTATCGATGTCCCTCTTCTACGAAAACTCTCAGTACATAGGAAATCATTTTCGACAAGAATTCCTGCAACAAGTCTTTCAAAATCCTTCCAAGTCATTAGTTTTACGACTTCTGCTATATCTGCACCCTGTTCGACTGCCATCATAGCCAAATCGATTCTCTTTCCCCGCTCTAACCTGTATGTTCCATCAGTGTTTTTGAAAGACCCAAGTGAGAGGACAAAATTCCTATCCAGATTTGCAAGGTCGGTAATAGTCTCTCTATCCTTGGTCTGTTCTAAAATTCTCAGGATAATTTCAGTTTCTTTGCCTGTCATGACATCGTTTTGTTTACCGCGTTAGTTTATAACCTCAGTTGGTCACAAAAGATTAGGTGGCATCATGTCGGAATCGGAGTCAGGCTGGCAACGGGTTTTGAAGGCATTTGATGAGTGGATCTACTACGAATCTTCTGAGTTTGGTCCCTATACCGGCTACTTTTCATTAGAGAACTTGAGAGACCTCATGCATGGTGAAAGACTTAGCTGGATGAGTTCGATGATTGATGAGATAATTCCAGGTCGAATCGATAGATGTCGTGAAGCCGCAATTGCCTTTGAGGACTTTCTACCTTACATGCCTGATCCAGATGCTAGAGAAGTTGTACAATCAATGATAGATCTTACCCAAGTAATTGAAGATGCAATGCTTGCTATGAGTGACACTATTAGTAGTATGAAAGATGAATATGAGGAAGACGGTTTGGATGAAATTGCACCGTATCTATCAGATTTAGCAGATGGAGAGGAGAACATTCGCCATCATATGAGTATCTTCAGTCAAGGTTTTGCCAAGCTCCGAAGTCTTGGTCTTGAGATGCCTGATATGGAATCTTAATTTTGTGATTGACATGGAATGATTTGAATAATCCAAATTGAATCTAAAATCAACTATCCATACAATCATTATTATTCTGATAAAATTTAAGAAAGAAACTCTTAAGAGAATCAAATAGGCTCCATTACAGACTGAGGGGCAACTATGTCTAAACGGCTATCGTGGCTTAGGGAATATCTCTCATTGCTATCAAAAAAAGCGCTAAAAAGATGGATGCTCATTGTACTCGCAATTTCTACGTTCTTTTTCGTTATGAATACCAGCCACAGTCCCGGACCTCTTGACTTGCTATTTGCAGTATCTGCGAGTATTGGATGGGTGATAGTCATAGGCCTTCCATTTTTGCTTGGAGCTTCATTATTATTTTCATCTGAGCTGACTCAGAATAATATCGCAGAGAAAGCAAGCAAAGAGAAGATCAGATTCTTACCACTATTCATTGTATACCTAATTCTAATGTCATTGAGTATTACAATAATAGCTTTAATTGGTGTTATGGTTGTGCCCCTTATTCTGGGAAATCCCTCAATAATCCAATATCTACCACAAGTTCTTGGCTTATCGATCATCATCTCCGTGCTAATTGCGCCTATCTATTTACTACTTGCACTCTCTGTTGACAATGTACGTCTTGCAGTATTATTTGGTTTAGCGGCATCATTTGCTGTAATCATAGCTTTTGGACAACCTCGATATCCTGTGAATTATCCTGAGATTGCTTTTCTTGAACCTGCTCATTTGCTATCTGCACTACTCTTTGTATCAATTGGTGCATATGGTCAGTATGCAATGGATTATTATGTTGGAACTATGTTTGGATTAATCCATCTTGTATTACCATTTGGAGTATTGGTTATTCTCTTCTTTGTGGGATATTTTGGTTCAAAAGTGATGTTTCTTAGTAACCTTCCTCGGTGGTCTTTAGAATGGGATGATTGGATTTTACGAAACAAGACCCATCAGGAGATTGACAGTCAAACCAGATCTGTTAAACTTCTTGCAGCACAACAGAGTCTTGATTTGCGGAGAAAAAAGGTAATGGCAGTTGCTATTGGAATTATTATAGTAATTCCTTTTGCATTTACAAGCTATGTTCAGGTAAGACAACAAGAATGGACTCAAGTTGTTTACGAGAGTCCATCTGGTGGTGAAACTCTTACTATTGGAGAATGGACATATGGATCATTTATAGGCGTTGAACCATCACCGTCGATTTACCTATGTGTAGGTTGTTCAGGTCGAATACTAAATTGGGAGGGAGGAAGTGGATACATAGAATACACTTTTCAGCATAGGGCAATGACATTGTTAGACTTTCAAAAGTTAAATGAAACAGAATTTGATGATCTATTTGGACATTCTTGGGGATCCAACCATGGTACAACAGGACAATTTGGTGGTGGATGTGGTGGTCCTATTGGCAATAAAGACTACGTCTGGGTACTCAAATTCATTGATGTCAATGGAAAGACTTCAGGTTCAATAAATGTCTGGTTTCAAGTTATGATTAGAGCCCATTAAAAAAAGGAATAATCCTAGTAATGAATATCACTTCTGATATTGTCAAGAATATCTTGGCGCATCTGACAAGATTTAAGTAAAAATAAATCCTCTCAATTATGACCCACAAAAAAGTGAGGTGAAAAACGCAATGGGTACAGAAACAAATACCACTGCCCATCATTATCGGGTCTCAAACGTCAAAGGTGACTATCAAATTCAGTCACGAGGTGAACATGTTCTCCAGTGACCGTAAGGTCTCTACTACTTTTAGTAATCTTGTAGCATCTTTCTTCCGCTTAGCAGATTCTCGGCTAAGTACCACCCAGAAGACTGTGTTAATGCAGAGTCACAGGTTGCTCAAGTTTCATGACCTGACGGTTACGTCCTTGGCAGATTTAGTATCTCGTAGTTCTTCGGTTCCATATAGTACTGTAAAATGGAACCTACGCTCTCTCAAAGAGATAGGTCTGCTAACTGGTGGTGATATGAGCACTAAGGGAGAACTGGCACAGTTGACGCCAGAGGCTCAATTGTTGGCAGAACATTTGATGAATGTGCAGTAGGACTATGGGGGCTTTGTCAGCCCCCCATTTTTACTAAGGTACTCGAAAGAAAATACAGAGTGCTGCCCTGTTCTCAACCAATACTGCCATGCTTTACGTATTGGTGTCATCGTATTTTCTTATCGAATTGCTCCCATGCTTTGGGTATGAGCGCCTTTACCTCATCGAGATTGTTCGCAGCCGTAAGGACAATATCCACAGACTTTGTATCCTTGGAGCTATAATCCCCAAGATTCCATTGAAGTGCTGTAGCTATGTCTTTTGGTCCGTTCTCGAGATTCTTTCCCAGGTCGCGATTTTCTACATCAATATGGAGCTTTATTGGAGATCCAATCTCCCAGGCATCAGGTCGTAGACGGGATGTCATAGCCACACACAATGGTGTTTCATCACAAGCGAACATAATAGCTGATTCTGGGTCGTACCTTCCAACATCATCTCTGTAGCTAGTTGGGCCTCCTACATCAAAGTCCATGATACTATAGAGTTTCAGGTCTCTAATGAGAGTACTGCTAAGATTTGTTGTCTTATATCGTACTAGAAGGATCGGGGAATTATAGCTCCAAACCTCAATATCTAATCGCAGAATTGAATCACCTCCCTCATCAGGAGCATGATCAAGAACAACGTGTAATCTTCCAGATTCTGCTTTCTCGCTTACGAGTCTTATTGAATCACTCTCTGTGGAGCTTATCATATGAAACACTCCATCCTTGAGATAGGTGAGCCAAAACCCTCCTTTGTAATCCGCGGGATTTCGAAGCAGTAATTGCTCTTTTCCATCTGCGTTAATTAGACCGAGTCGTTTGATGTAGAAACCTAAGCGACCTTTTCCTCAGGATGAACACTCGACAGTATATGCGATATCCAACCTCGGATTTCGCTTTCCAGTTTCTAGGATTTCTGACATGACCAATCACTATACCTATGCTAGGTAGGTATCTTACTCTTCTTGATATAAACATCCGTATAGGTTCGTCCACTAATAATTAGACATTATCTCACTGTTCATAAAGTTGATAAACGAGGTTAATGTTTTCAGAGTCAGTTTTGGTGGGTTATTATAATGACGACTCTAACTGTCGAAC
>SDOA01000183.1 GCA_004524595.1 Candidatus Thorarchaeota archaeon
AAAAGAGCAGCAGAAACGACAGTGGCAAGACCTTTACGTCTATAACGCGAATCATCATTTGTCATGACTTGGATCTCAAACTCATCAATGAAAGGAGTGAATGTGGATGCTATACTCACAACTTTCCCCTCATGCTTTATGCAAAATCCAATCCCCCTATCAATGAAATCGGTTGATGATCCAAAGAAAATAGGGATGTGCATATTTTGTCTCTTGTCCAAGTGCTTGATTGTATCAAGATCGACACGTTCAAGTTTGAACTTCTCTTCGAGACCATCTCGTAGACTTCGTAGATACTTGATATTCAAAGAGTCGGCAGAAAATCTTGTTCTAACATGGACTTCAAGTCGATCTTTCCACACATCTCTAATTAAAGTGTTCCAATCTTCAGTAGGAGCCATGAGGGTATCCATTGCTTTCACTTGTTTTATCATCTCTCTTGCTGCGTTGATGCTACTATCACCTGCAAAGAAATTCATGAACCCAACAAGAAGACGAGCCGTTGTTGGTTTAATATTATTATCAACCCATAATTTTCCTCGATTGTGTTCCAGAGCTGATAATACTATGGCTCTTGCGTTTTGGTGGTTGGTGAAGAGGTCTCTTACACGATTGTAATCTCCATGTTTCCATTCATATATCATCAGAAATCACTTACCTATGAATTGTCTGACATATGAACTCAGTGGATAATGCTACATAGGAAATATCCTTTATTTTGGACGTAATGATGTTAGCAAGTTGAACACTAATAGCTATATTTTCTCACACTGGCTTCAGAGAGTTTGAGAGATAATAGTAAGAAATCTGGGCCTCTAGCTCTCAGTATCTGTCCAACTTCAATCAGAAGCCCTGGTATTTGAGTTCGAATATATTCGAAGAGAGATTCTTCTGATTCGTTCAATGCCTGACACATGTTCTTCATGTGTTCATGAACTAATCCTTTACTTATCCGACCTGTTTCTCGAAGCATCCATGCCTCTAATGCAACTCGGATTGCTTTACCCACGGTCTCAGAGTTCTCAAGGAGTTCTTGATCGATTTTTGTAGTCCCCTTTAGCTTCATCTTTGGCAGAGCTTTTTTGCTGCCTAAAGCAAGACGAATTTCATCAAGAGGTACTTTGGGTTCAAGTGACCTTCCAGATTCCGTTTCAGCAATTAGTTTTTTGTATCCTTTAAATCCGTGCAAGTGTATTGGTGAAATCCAGCCTTTTGATTCCATTGCTTTGAGATGTGATTTGAAAGCCTCAAGACTCATGATAGAACGTCGAGCGGATAGATGGAGAAATCTCTCATACAGTGTTTCTTCTAATTCTACCAATGCCCAACCAAATGAACGAATGATATCGAATTCAATCTCACTTGGAAGTTCTTCTTGGCTCCCTCTTTCTGGCAATGCATAACACCAACAATCGGTCAGTATACTATTCTCTAAATAATCTAATAAAACTATCAATTCAATCATGGTTTATGTAATATCATTTTTTTGCAATCTTTTAGAAAGAAATATCGAGATTATCAAGAAAAATATTGAAAACAGACAAGGGTAAAGAATTTCCGTGGTAAAAACTTGCAACACATAACCAACTGCAAGAAATAGTCCTGTAAGAAGATGATTCATCACACTTGATGCATATGCAGGAACAAGCTCAAGAGAACCCTCATAGTTTGATAGAGTTGTTTTCACACCAACAATAGCCAGTGGTAATGAAGCCATAGCAATGACAGAAAATATGCTTGTGATTGATAATAACGCAGGGATTAGTATTGAGAGATAGATAACAATCATAAGAAGAGCATATACCTTCGATGCACGTTTTTTCCCAAGTCTGACTACAGCTGTGAATTTCCCTGCTGATTTATCAGCATTGTAATCTGGAAACTCGTTGATAAATAACACTCCGGAGATTAATAATGCAATGGGTAATGCGAGAACTAGTATTTGAAGCTGTAGTTGTTGCGTTTGTACATAAAAGGCTCCTAATGTCATCAGAATTCCGAAGTTCAGTCCTATGAATATTTCACCAATACCACGGCTAACTAAGCGAAGAGGAGGAGCAGTGTAAAAATAACCTGAGAGTAGACCAATTAACCCCAAGAATAGTACAAACCACCCTCGAACAATTGCTAGATAGATCCCAAGAATTGAGCCAAGAACATAGAAGAATAATGCCTCTGTCAGAATCTCACGAGGAGTCATGAGACCCTCTTGAATCATCCTACTTCCTCCAGTAAAAGGTCTCACAAAATCTACGTTAATATCATCAGTCCCACTTTTGTGGTCGTAATAATCATTCGCTACATTAGAACCGACATGAATCGACATGCCTGCGATGAGGGTAAGAAGGAACCAAAACCAATTGAAGAGACCAGTAATACTCCAAGCTGCTACTGTCCCGAGTATAATAGGAACAATCGCTGCAGTCAGAAAAGGAGCTCGCATCTCAGTGATCAACAATTGTATTCTGTTAGGTTTGCCTCCAACAGAATCAGCAGCATCAACTCTTGAGTTTCCATTTTCGGTTTCATCTTCTGTCAAAAGATACTCGCTCCAAGCATCAATAGTATTCTAATCTAGGTCAATTAGACAAAGAAAAGCTTTGCTAAGGAACACAATATATCGAAAAGTATTTTAGTTACAAATTGTAACCACTAGATGCTTCACAATAGTTATCTTATACGAGAGGTTGAAGAAAAATGGAACTTAATTCCAAACAATGGATTACTATCATTCTTGTACTAATTATAGACATAGTTCTAATAGCAATGATAGTTTTAGCTCTTGTTCCACAATGGGCTGAAGCAGATCCTAATCTCTTAATACCAAATCTCACTTTGTATATGTCACCTCTAATTGCATTGGCAATAATACTGGTGCCAACACTAGTGATTCTCAAGTATGGATGGGATGAAAAAATCAAGAACGAGGTGTTCCTTCTTCCACTACGAATTGCTCTGGGTTATGAGTTCTTCCATGGTGGTTTAGAAAAACTGATAGATACAACATATTTGGCAAGTCCCGGTCTCATTGGATATGGTTCTGCAGCAGCACCAAGCCCATGGATTCAAAGCATCCTGTCAGCAATGCTTCCAAACTATGTTGCATTTCTATTATTGATAGCAGTGGGAGAACTTCTTGTAGGACTCTCGATATTGTTTGGAGGGTTCACGAGGTTAGGAGCTTTTGGAGGAATCCTCTTGCATTGGACATTCTTGTTCTTATTAGGTTGGTTGAGTATCTCTACTTTTGGAATAAATTTTGTTGGAGCAGTGGCATTCCTAGTACTTGGATTGTATAGATCTGGTAGATTCATTGGAATTGATCAATTCTTAGGACCCAAGCTTGAAAATTCGGAAAATAAGCTAATCAAGCTATTTGGTCATCTAACTTAGAAATAGTGAGTCGGAGAGATTGTGTTAAATACTCTCTTGACTTCACTCTTTTTTATTGGAACAAACTATCAATTAAAAATGAAATCATGAACAGAAACATCTTATCCACAGGAGTATTCACGATTGACACAAGAGAGAGATTTAGAAGGTGAATTTCCTTCTGGAACAAATTCTGATACTAATAATCCAAACAAGGATCTGTTGATAAGTGAATTTGAAAAAGTTGCGACGAGTGTACAACTTCAAAGGCTACAAGGGTGGGTAGAACTTATCAATAAGACGATGAGTGACTTTATTGAACAAAATCAAGGAGAACCAAAAATACTCTATCAAGCAGCAAATCATCTCTTAGTCGCAGGAGGTAAGCGATTTCGGTCATTACTCTCAATACTTGCTTGCTTGGGTGTCGGTGGAGACCCAAAAGATATTTTGCCCATCGCACTGGCTGAGGAACTTCTTCAGACTGCTAGCCTCATTCATGATGATATGATTGACAAAGATGATTTCCGTAGGGGCGTTGAATCAGTCCACAAAAAATATGGAGAAGAGATAGCTATCATCGCCGCGGATCTACTCATAGCACAGGCTATTCGACTCATCGGAGAATATGGTACACTTGAACTGCTAGTCAATGTAGGGCATGGAGGAATCAAGATGTGTGAAGGAGAGACTGAAGATTTCCTTTATGTTGCGAATGAGTCAGAACCATTGTCAATTTCAGAGTATCTACTAATGGTCGATTCAAAGACCGTCTCATTCATGAAAGAGGCTGTTAGAAGCGGTGCAACATTTGGTAAAGCTTCTCGAGAACAGATGGACATCTTAGATGAATATGCGCGAAATCTTGGTAATGCCTTTCAAATACGTGATGATATTCTTGATATTACATCATCTGCAAAGGACACTGGTAAATCTGTTCTATCAGACTTGAAAAAACGTGGAATAAACTATCTCTTCATCTATGCCCTTGAGTCAGTATCTGCGAAACGTCGAAAACAGTGCTTGGAGGAACTCTCGGCTGGTAATCCTAAAGATGCGCTTAGTCTGATTCAAGAAACCAACGCAGTGGAAAATGCAAAGGACTTGGCACAGAGGTATGTAGATAGAGCCAAAGAAGCTCTTAAGACGATAGATCTGAATGAAAAGGATCTCTTGGAAATCATAGCAGATTATGTAATCACACGAGAAAGATAAGTTGAATTTGTTTTATTGACAAAAAAAGGAGTAATAATATAACGCAACTCGGTACCCAAGAGTCAGTGACTAAACCAAATGCAAGAAAGGACTCCCCTCTCCAGAACGACAAAATATACTGTTATTGTTGCCTTCATTCTATTTTCTGCATACAATCTTGTACTTGCTGCTCTTCAGGACTATGTCTTATTTTTATCAAATGATCAAAGTGCCCTCGGTATCTCATTTGGTATTTTTGCTCTATCTGCAGTCATTTCTAGATTCATTTCTGGGAGGATCATCGAGAGGATAGATGATGCTCTTGCTCTTGTCTTTGGCAATATTATTCTGACCATTGCTCTCGGGACATATTCAATAGCACTGAACATCTCAGTGGTATATCTGACTAGAGCAATTCAAGGATTTGGATGGGCGTTATCAACAGTTACTGTTCTTACCATGATTTCAGAAAACACAGAGAGTGCTAGAGTAAGCGAAGCATTAGGATATCTAAACGGTTTCGGATCTTTGAGTCTCATGCTGTTTCCGGTATTTGGAAGTTGGATAGTTGCTTTGAAGAACCTTGAATCCTTCATAATGTGTTTTCAATTAGCATTCAGCATCAGTTTGCTGAGTGTCGGTTTCTCGGTATATGCTTGGAAATCAACACCTACCAGAGTGGAGCATGAGAAACCAATTTCTGGGCTTCCTGAGAGAATGGTTATGATTCCTACACTCTCTGCGATTATGGTCTTTGTCCCGCTCGGTCTATTATTGAGTTATTCACCTGAGATTGCCGCTCTAAATGCAATTCAGAATCCCGGGACATTTTTCTTTGTCTTTGCTTTTGCTCAAATAATTGGGTCGTTTATTGGGGGAGTATGCACAGGGAATTCTCACTATAGGTGGGTCGCAACTATTGGAGCTTTATTCGTTGTATGTGGAGTAATGATACTGGTTATCTTTGGCGGTATTCTAGGTTATATTATTGCTGCACTAACTGTTGGTTTTGGTCTTGCAATAACAAACATCGCTTTGAATTCATATGTTTCTCTTGTCTCAAGAGAATCTGATGCAAAGGGAATGGCCATTTATTCTGCAGGTGTAGATTCAGCTATTGCAGGAGGTTCATTCAGCACTGC
>SDOA01000184.1 GCA_004524595.1 Candidatus Thorarchaeota archaeon
AACATCTATTTTGGAACAATGGATAATACTCTAGATACATATACCAATTTGACCAATCAATACTTTTTCAAGATGCCGGGCTTTGGTACAAAAGACATATGGCAACATACACGCATTGATGTCTATGATTATCTGAGTTCTGCAGCTTTCTCTAATGTTTCACTATATCAAGCTCAATTTGTCGTTCACAATAACGCACCTGGTTCTTCAGTCTATCTCTTACTTGATGATTTTCAGATCACCACCTATCCTCTTGGAGATCCTGGATTTGAAGAGGACTGGTATATGGATTCCAACACTCCCTTCGCTGGTTGGGATGACTATAACGGTGGCCCGACAAATATCCTGAGGACTAATGATGCATATCAGGGAAATTATGCCTGTAAACTGACTGGTGTATATCAGAATACAGTAGGAGTATACCGTGATGAGGATATACCAGTCAACCGGAATTATCTAATTAATTTTGCATGGCGTCTTGATGCAATTGGGAATGATGATTCTTGGGCAATAGTTCGAGTCATGTTCACTGATGGTCATTATTTCAACTATCTTCTCGGAGCAGGTTCAAGTCAACCTTTTGGGAATAGCAGTGCTTCTTACACATTCTATGTTGAATCCTTCAATATCACAGGAACATGGAATCACCTCCAACGGAATCTCACAGCGGATTATGAGGTAGCTTTTGGGTCCTCTTCAAATCTGGTCATTGATCAGCTTATTCTACGGATGAGTGTTGGAACGAATGACGGTCTCACAATCCTCTTTGATGAGATGCACTTTGTCGATGGAGTTCCTCCAGTCATTGATAGTGTTTCATTTTTACCAACTTCACCAATGTACTATGAATCTGTGGAGGTAACTATCTACGCTCATGATGATCATTCAGGTGTTGGTGAGGTCTATGTTGACTACCACAATGGAACAGGATGGAATAGGCTCTTTGCAACTGATATGGTCAGCTATTATACCGTAGTCATTCCTTCATTGCCCTATAATACTTCAGTTCTCTTTTTAGTGACTGCTGTAGATAATGGCGGTCTAGGTTACACTAGCAACAACTGGTATGATTACAGAGTTGGTGATGATATTGAACCTACAGTTGCAATTGATTCACCTTCGGATATGATGCCTGTACAGGGAGTGATCTCTATTGAGGTGACAGCAGAGGACGAAGGTTCTGGGATTGATTATGTAGAATTTCGTGTTGCAACAACCCTCTTCAACACTGATGAAACTGCACCATATAGTTCACCTCTGAATCTTAATGCGCTCTCACTTGGATTGCATACCATCAATGTCACTGCCTATGATATGGTTGGGAACTCTAAATCCGACAGTATGCAAATCGATGTTATAGACACAATTAATCCTGTAATTGATTCTCCAGGTGATGTCATTATTGATGAAGGAACCGACGGAGAATGGATAGTATGGTCCCCCAGTGATGTACGTCCCAATAGCTATGATGTCTTTATTGATGGAGTTTCAACTTACTCCAATCTTTGGAACTCATCATCCGAATCTATCAGTATTTCACTTGATGGAGTGGATTTGGGAACATACAACTACACCTGTGTGGTCTATGATGATGCAGATCATTGGAGTGCGGATACAGTCTTCGTAACTGTGGTAGATGGCACTGTTCCAACTCTTGACTCCCCTGATGATGAAGAATTCTATGAGGGAACTATTGGTCATTTACTGACTTGGAATCCTGACGATTTGCATCCTGCAACTTACTGCATTGAGGTAAATGGGACAGAAGTCCGCTCAGGACTGTGGAACTCGTCAAGCGAAGTGATCACCTTTTCACTAGACTCATTTACAGCTGGGGTATATAATGTCACACTGATTGTGACGGATGTTGGTGGCAACTCAATCAGTGATAGCGTTTTTGTTACTGTCTTAGCTGTAACAACTACAACCACAACATCTACGACAACAACTACGACTACCACGACTACAACCACGACCCCTATTATAACATCACCTGATATGACTATGATCCTTATTCTTGGTGGAGTAGGAATTGTCGCTGTTGTGCTAGTGGGTATTTTCATCATGAAAAGACCCAAAGGGTAGAATAAGTGAGGAGACTTGGTGTCTCCTCTTCTCCCTTTTTTGTAGTCTCTTCGTCCGGTAACCGATATTATTTTCGGATGTGAAGTGTGAAAATAGATACAGATTACTTAGTATCTTGTTTTCGTGTTCCATCCTTTTCTCACCAGAGGTCAATACTTTTCAGTTGATTACCCTCAAGATTGAGTTTCCATGCTCTTATGAGCACAAAAAGGTTCAAGATTAATGGTCCTGAGTTGATTATCATTGAGAGTGAGTTTCTTGAGATGATTACTGTTACTTAACGGGATCAGATCGATATTCTGTAGTAGGTCTTCAGCAAATTTAGAGAATGGCGAGTCTATCTTGATACCAATGGGACCAGAGAAAAGTTAGCAAAAGACTGAAACAGTTTTATTCTTCGCACTCATCCTTATCTTCCAATTTGCCAGTTTCAATTACTTCCTGTAGCCTTGACACTGATTCTCTTGCTTCTAAGGTGAAGTCTTTCCCTGTATAGCCCCATATTTGGTCAGGATTTGGACTATGCTTCACAGCCATTTGATATGACTCCAATGCCTCTCCCAACTTTCCAAGCCGTTCTAACGTTTTACCCAGATGATAATGAAGTGGATGATTCTCTGGGTCTAGTGACAAGCCCTTTTTGAATACATCACTTGCGAAGATACATCTTCCTTGGTCTAGAACAATTAAACCAAGATTATAATATGCATCAACATTTCTAGGGTTTAATGTAAGGGATGCAAGAAGTAGGTTCTCACCTTCTGGCTCAAATCCCTGAGCAGCCCGAGCTATTCCCAAATACATGGTGGCAATTGCATTATAGGGCTCATGCTTCAATATGTACTGGGCATTGAGTTCTGCAGCACGCCATGCATGAACGACAAGGGCTGCTCTTGCAGTCTGTAGTGTCCTTCTTATCTCATTCTCATCAGGAATATGTTCAACATTGAAATGTTCGTCAAATCCTTGAAGTACGTTCTCTACTTCTTTGTCTGGTCCCTTGACATGGATTTCGATGAAACGCGGGTCATAATAAAATCTCAAAACGCGAAGTTCAAGTTTCATGTCCTCTGGTAGACCTTCACATACGATGAAAACATCATCCTCTGCATGACCCCCGTATTTGGGTTCGTACCCCATCTTATGTATGATTCTTATAATCTGTGGTTCTTCACCAAATGAGAATCTAGAAATCTCATACTCATATGGAACGCACTCGTTGACTCGTTCCGACCACTCGGTTTTTGGATTGTACGTCTGGTCAAGAACTCTCGCTGCCTCTATCGCGAATTCGACCAGAGTGACATATTCACCATCTGATGAATGATAAGGTTGAATTTTCAGAGTCTGCTCTTTCAATCGATGTCAATTGATTATGCCTATCTCAGAGGAAAAAGATACCGTTTGTACCGTTCTTGACTCTGTTATATTAAAGAAGCCACTCGATATTCCTATCGCGTTGTTTATGAATAGATGATTTACATCTGATATTTAAGAAGTGGACCCTTTGGATATCAAACTAAAGCTATCTCAAGGTCTTGGAAAAACATTACTAATATGGAGTATCTCAAGTATCATAGTTGGTCTGATATTACTCACCTATTTCACTCCAATTATTCAAGGAATTGGATTTCAGGCTATTTTATGGGGTATTATCGATGCTGTGGTTGCTGCTCTCACTCTGTTCAAAAAAGACAATCAATCCATTGGGAAAATGACACGGATACTTGGCATAAATGTTGGACTTGATATCATCTACCAGCTAATTGGGCTTTTTCTATTATTGTTCATGTGGCAAGATGCTTTCATTGTTGGGAATGGAATAGGTGTTATCATTCAAGGTGCATTTCTCTTTGTGCTTGATCTTTACTATTACCATCAGTTTAAACAACTCACAATTGAGTAAACGAGCTCATTCTCATCAATAATTGAAAGAGAATAGCATAGTTCAGTTTGGGAAGGGAGATTTGATTTCCTTACCTTTTTCCCCCTAAACCTGACATACCGCGAGATTCTTATTCAAGAACCTTGAATTGTTACTGATAAAAATGAATTCAGAAGAGGTGGTGGAAGCACACTCAGGGTCACTGATTTCTTTTTCATATTTGAAAAAGTTCAATCTCTATGCTGGAGTGCTCCATCTAATAACTGGAATATTGATGCTCTTCTTGGGTTTGACCCTTGAATGGGAGCAAGATGTCTATACTATCTATCTGGATTTTGAAGTTGTTAGCCTAGATCCCTTTGAATTCCTTATACAACCAACACCTGCAGTACTATTCACCTTGACAAACATTGGAGTAATTCTCGCTTCATTTCCATTGATGTCTGCACTGGCTCACTTTTTAATTGCCTATCCCTTGAATGATAAATATGTAGCTAATCTGCAAAAGGGAATGAATCCATACAGATGGTATGAATACTCAGTGTCAAGTTCTTTGATGATCTTTCTCATCACTTTTCTTTTAGGAATCTGGGACTTATGGTCATTGGTAATGATTGTAGTTCTAAATGCCATGATGATAATGTTTGGTTATCTTATGGAGCTACTCAATCAATACACTGAGAAGACAAAATGGAGTCCTTTCATCTTAGGATGTGTTGCTGGATTCACACCTTGGCTTGTGCTTTTCGGATACTTTGCTGCAGCGATAGGTGCTGCTGAAACTGGACCCCCAACATTTGTTTACATTATAATCTTCATGTACTTTTTCCTCTTCAATATCTTCGCACTGAACATGGTACTTCAATACAAGAAGGTCAGTAAGTGGAAAGACTATCTCTATGGAGAACGGATGTATATCGTGTTGAGTCTTGTTGCAAAGACCCTACTGGCGTGGATTGTATTTGCAGGGATATTTGCTCCTTTCTAGAATCATGTTCCAAGAGCATTTTTCTATCTCATGGAGACCTGAATAGCTTGGTCGGATAATCAGGTCTCCCCTATATTTTTTTAAATTTTTAAAATCCCAGAATAGATTGATAAATTCATAGTAATTCGTTCACTACCATTTACTAATTGGATTTATTTGCTTTCAATTCAAACATGTCTTATGAGAATCACATGTGACGAATGTGGCAGTGAGGACTGGAAGATTGCTATTCAGCACGTAAAATGGGGACAGTCTGAGCGAAGTGGCCATTATTATTCTGTCCTGAAATGTGAACGTTGTGGAATGATATACCCATTGATGCAAATTGGTACTCCTCAAAGAGGAATAACACTTGAAGATTACAAGAAATTATTCAGGCCCAACTCCTCGTTTGAGTAGGTTCTTAAACATCTCAATGTTAAAACTCAAATTCGATTTCACGAATGAATCATGAAATTCTCTTCAGCAATATTACATAAATAGAATATAGCCTGTTTCTTCATGAAAATCTTTGTGCTTGCATGAGCAATCTACTCGAACGTGATGATTTATGCGGGAGAATTGAAATCCAATCCTATTTCAATCATTGAATTTTGCATAATAAGGTAGAGATCTTTGAGAGATAAAATAATCAGAAAAGTGGGTGATGTATGTTTTTCTCTTCAAAACATCGCCCACTTCATTTTAAATTAAAGAAAGATTGTATCCCCATAGAATC
>SDOA01000065.1 GCA_004524595.1 Candidatus Thorarchaeota archaeon
CGTGGCATATCGCTGCTTGTCACGCCCTTCTTCGGCTAGCCAACCTAGTCATCCACCACTGACCGTATAGCGAAATTGCGGACCTAGTCATGTGTTGACACAATATTACCTGTTGTCCACAATTTGTGAACATGATTGATTCGTTTCGACCAATCATGCCAAGGAGTTTCGTAATAATAACGTTAAAACTTTAGGTCTTTTTCCTTACCTTTTATTCTTCGATCAGTGTACTTCCATCCTCTGCAATCAAAGCATCTGTTCCTGTTAGTGCACGGCACTAGAACACATGCGATGACGGTCCTACACCGGGAATGGCACCAATTACATAGCCTGGTCCCGGTGAACCTTCATTCAGCGATTACTATCTCTGAACTCCGGACCTAACTTAGCATTTCACTGAAATATCAGTGACTGCTCAGCCAGCCTGACTGGCTGGTGTTTTAAAGCTTGCTATGCGTCGAGGGCAATTCTGTCACCAGTTTACCCGAACAGTCTTCGGCGACCCTGCATAGCCGCCGGACAATACTTTCATGCTCGACGAAAGCAATCTAATAGTCCAAAATTTCCGTATAAAGCTTCCGCCATCTGCACACTGCGAGATGCGATTAGAATGCTTTTTTTCTTGGAGAGAAACTACTTGGTATCAAGGACTCTGTTCTGGGATTTAATCAGATCAAATATCCCTTTTGATGCCAGGTCAATCATTTCATTCAAAGTTTCACGTTTGAATGTAGCACCTTCTGCAGTCCCTTGAATTTCAACAAATTCCGTACCGCGCATTACAATATTCATATCCACATCTGCTATAGAATCTTCTATGTAACAGAGATCGAGAAGTATTTCTCCATTAACAAGTCCAACGCTCACAGCAGCAACGTTCTCATAGACTGGCCTATCTGTTATCATACCCATATCGATCATAAAATCAAGAGCATCAGAGAGAGCAACAAATGCTCCAGTGATTGATGCGGTTCTAGTACCACCATCAGCCTGAATGACATCGCAGTCAATCTTTATAGTATTCTCACCCATTTGTTTCATGTCTACAGCAGCTCGGAGAGACCTACCTATGAGCCGTTGTATCTCTTGAGTCCTCCCACTGACCTTGTATCGATTGATCCTATCAGTTGTGGAACGAGGAAGCATGCCATATTCTGCAGTAACCCAGCCTTGACCACTGCCATTGAGCCATCCAGGAACACCCTCCTCAACAGTTGCTGTGCAGATGACCTTGGTCTCACCTGTTGTCACTAAGACTGAACCTTCTGGATGTTTTAGATAATTTCTGATGAATTCCACAGGTCTTAGCTCGTTGTTTGCTCGTCCGTCAGCTCTAGGCATGTGTGTTTCCTCTCATTTTGTGTGGAGATTCTGGTATTAATGAGTGTCGGGCAACGTATCAGATAATTTTATTGAGAGAATACTTATGTAATATAATATACTGCGAGAGAAAACTGGAGTCCAATTTAATATGAAGGACCTTAATCAACGTTTCAAAGAAGTATTAGATGATACGGTAAGAGAGTGGAAAGACTATTCGAATGTCAAGGGCGTCTTTGTATATGGTTCGTATGTTAGAGGTACTATTACAGCAAATTCTGACCTTGATATTTGTTTCATATGGGATGGAACTGAGGCTCCTGTACGACTTATGTCAACTCATAAAGAGGTCCTTGTAGATATGGTATTCATGACAGTTTCAGAGATAGAGTCAGTATTGGATGGTTCAACTAAAGAGGTCTTGAAAATTTCAGAAGTGGTGAACAGACTTAGGACAGCTAAAGTGTTGCGTGATACGGATAATATGCTTGAAACTTGGATAAGGACTGCAAAGCAATATGTGTGGCCAGATTCGGTCATCAGTGAAGTGAAGAGGAGAGCTCTCGAGTGCTTTTCCCAAGCAAAGAAGTATGTTGATGAAGGAGATAATGAGAGTGCAATATATGATGCACGAGAGGGGCTATTTCAATTAGGTCGAGTTACTGTAATGACTAACAATATTTTTTCCATGTTAAAACCAGCGGAGGTTTTAACAGAAGTTCGGATGTTAGATCCTATTACCTATCAATTATTCCTTCGTACATACAAGCTCAAAGGGATGGATGAACCAAAACTTCTCTCAATATTGAGAGAGATTAATGAATGGTTGGTCAAAGCTGAAACATTATTGGAGCAATTTGAAACAGAAACTCTAGCTATCAAAGTAACATCCTTACTTGCCCAAGCACAGAGAGAATATCATGGAGCACTTGGGTTAACCTATGGTGGAGATTACGAACTTGCAGTTCTAGAGATGCGACAAGCTGCATGCACACTTGGAAGAACAATGGTAATTCTAAGAAGTGGAACAGATGATTTTGGTTCTTTCATCTCGAGCCTAAAGGAGTACAATGATGAATTCTTCAACCAGATTTTTGTAGAACATGGTGCTTATGATATTCAACCAGCAGAAATCAAGCGGATTATTAGCGAAGCTGAGTTTATCGCACGTAGATTCTAGATTGATTGATGGGCTACATTGATTAGTCTCACTGTGTTGATTATTAATTAGTGGTCTGGATGTCAGCTGTAGAAACAAAAATACTCAAATTACAGAGCGTTGCGTTGACAAGAGAGAAGCAGCTACTTTTGCAGGACGAATTAGACAGATACGCAGAAGCTACTAATTGGATTATCAAAATTGCCTTGAAAAATCATCTATCAAAGCCCTCAAAGATTATAGAAGTGGCGCAGGAGGAGTTCTTCAAACGATTTGATAAGAGATATGAATATCTCACAGATGTCATTAAAACAGCTTGTTCTGAGATTGCTCGTCATAGAAGACTGGCAAAAACAATACGAAGTATGAGGGATAAAACTCCGTTCTATAAGAGAGGTCGGGCTATCTATTCTCAACCAATTGTAAAAATATCTGACCGAGCGATCTCTCTATTTATGGCTGACCAGACAGAGTTGCCAATACCCTTTGATAAGTATAGTAGAAATAAGGCGATTGCAGAGATTGAACAGATATTGAGAGGTGACCCAGTGAAAGAGGATTCAAAAGAAAAAACAACTCCAAATCGGAGATATGATAGAATACGTTTGACTTGGAATAGAGCAGGATTTCTTTTGATAGATATTAAAGCATACTTGTCAGTAGTTAAAAAATAGAGATTAGACGCGTTTCTATACACTCCAGGATATCAAAGCACCAGAAAAGTCACCAGAATACACTACTTCATTTGTCGGAGACCACTCAACAGCAGTAATTCCTGTTAATAAGCTGCCAGAGGCTATTTCTTTCATGCTATTGAGTGACCATAGACGGAGTGTTCTATCCCAACTACCTGATGCAAGGCGTTCACCCGTATAATCAATTGAGAGCGCCTCTACGACGTCAGTATGTCCTTGAAGTTTTCCAATCTCTGATGGGCTGTCTAGATCAATTGATAATATTGTGCCACTATGCAGACCAAGAACTATTCTAACTCCATCAGGAGTTGTTGCGACTGAACGAATACGATCGTTCAGTTTCGGTAATTCGTGAGCAATCTCATAAGAAGTCAAATCCCAAATTCTGCACTCACCATTCCATGATGTTGTTACTAATTTAGTTCCATCATCGATGAATGAAACACCAGTTATTTCTGATTGATGCGCCTGTAGGTTTCTAAGATTTTTCAATGTGTTCAATGAAAATACTTTGACCTCACCATCTCTCGCTCCAGCAGCTCCCTTACTTTGGTCAAGAGCTGTAGCAAGTGCCTTCACTTCTGAACTGTGCTTCAGAATTATAGGTTCAGTACTTTCTTTCGTATCCCATAATCGAGTCGTTTGATCCCAACTACAAGAGAGTAAATGGTATCTGTTATCTTTAAAGGACACACCGGTTATCCTCCCTTCATGCCCTTCAACAGTCTGTTTTTTCTTCCCTGTACGAGTATCAATGACGGTGATAGTTGAATCAGAAGCTCCGTAAGCAATATGTCGTCCTTTAGGGCCAACAGAGAGACAGGTGATAGGAAACATGAAACCATTGTTTTGTTGAAATAGAAGAGTCTGCTCCAAATCAAATCACCTGATGCAGAGTGCACATGATAGCTTAAGGTGGTTTCCGTTTAAAAGCTTGTAACATTCAATTAAAGCTTCTTTCTTCTATAGACAAGCAGAGCGACTGTTAGAACTGGAATGACCATCATCAGCCCATAGAAGAGGAAAGGTTGATCAAGAGTGTACACCTGTGTTTCAGCATCGTATTCAACCACAAATACTTCCAGCACATCACCCACTATCTTAAGACTCTCTCCACTACATTTGTCAGGTGTGTCCTCAAGAGTATGCCAATACCAGGGAAACGGAATTTGTATTAAATCTAGAGCCGGTATGCCTGCGTCAAGGAATGGACGATGGTCATCTAGAATTGAAGATCCAGTTCTATCAAGAAAGGTCTCAGTATAACCCAATTTCTCGGCTATGTGCCATACGTCATTCTGAAGGGAGTCTGTAGAGCTTGCCTCTCTAGGTAACTGAAGACTTGCATCACCGACTAAATCCACAAGTATCATTGCATTAATCGATGCTCTCCTTGATGAGCTCAGTTCCGACACGTAGTATGTTGAACCCTGTATCCAGTCCCACCCATTAATACCTCCAGAGTCTTCCGCGTCAAAGAAGACAAGTTCTACCTTTGATCTAATGGATTGTGGCAAGATACGTGATAGTTCTAATAAGACTGCAGTTCCACTTGCTCCATCATTTGCACCAAGAATAGGTTTTGATTGATTGATAGGAGCATCAGAGGTTGCTCGTGGTCGAGTGTCGTAGTGTGCTCCAAGCAGGAGAGGAGCATCAGAAGTTGTTGACCAGACAGCTACAATATTTGAGCATGCCGTATCAAGATATGTAAAGTTTTGAATTGACACAGTCCAATTAAATGATGTCAGTGTATCAATAATGAATTTCCTACAATCGCTCAAGTTATTAGAGCCAGGAGGACGAGGACCAAATTCACATTGCTCTAGGAGAAAATTGTAAGCCATTTCACCATCGAAAACAGGTGAATGACTATATTGTTGACCATTTATGGGAATAACAGATAGAGTGAGTATCAAAAAAAGCAGGAAGACACTACTATTTCTCATAGACAGACAACTCATTAAACCCACCTAAGAAGGTTATTAGCTAGAGTATGAAAAATGAGAATGAATAACATGACGGATAGTACTAATAACAGAATTCACACCGTCAGCACCAATCAGGAAATCTGACTGAAATTCACGATCGTCCTGTAGACGCACTAGAGCGTGGGTATTTGAAGTAGAAGCATCCACAACTCTTGCATTATCCATCAACTCAGCTCCCGCATTAACGACTCTTTTTGCAAGGAACTCGGCAAATCGATTGCGAAAGACAGTTATTCCAATCATTTTCTCAGAGATGAATTCAGGGCTTCTGCCATTGCAAAAAACAAACCGAATACCGTGTGTATCTTTTACTCAATTAGCCTGCATGGAATATACCCATCAAGAATACGGATTCCACGAAACATTAGAGCTCCCCCACAGGCTTTCTCTCGTGAAATTGATTTCTTTTCCAATAATAATGTCTTAAATCCCCTTTTTTAACACTCATATACAGCGATTGAGCCTGCAGGACCTGCCCCCTACCACGATAACATCATGGCTCACCTTTGAACAGCCTCCTCTGTGCGAATACCTGAATATAATGATTAACTCAGAGTTCCACGATATATTCAGATTACCTTTTTGTCAAAAATATTTTAATCTTGAGTAAATAAAAGTTCAAAGACATCAATGTCCTCATCATTTCTGATTCCTAATCTTTCTTGGATGATAGGTGCATAATCTGGATTGATCTCGTATCCAATGGAATTACGCCCCAGTTGACGGGCAACACGAAGAGTTGTTCCACTACCTGCAAATGGATCGAGAACAGTATCACCCAAAAAAGAATAGAGGCGGATACATCTTCTTGGGAGTTCTTCAGGAAAAGGAGCTGGGTGTTTTGTTTGTTTTGCAGATGCAGGTTGAAAGTCCCATACAGAATTTTGAACCCAACTAGTGAATTCTTCGTGAGTGATTGCTGATTGCTCTTTGACCGATTTCTTCACTCTAGACCGTTTTCCAATCTTTGAGAACACAATGATCCATTCATAGGGATATGTCGATAAGAGATTTGGAGGGTATGGGTAGGATCCCCAGGAACTAAACCGTACTGCTTTTCGTTTGTCCCAGATGTAGAGAGAGTGAAAATACATTGTACCAAGAGATTCCATGAAAAGCTCAAGATCTGTAAGCACGGTTTTTGTTACACGACGATTGAATTTCGATTTGTCACCAGGAATTAGAATCGGCATGATATTTATAATGAGTTTTCCATCAGGAACTAAGGTTCGAACACATTCCTCGAATACATCACAGATAGAAGTGAGATACTCACCATAAGTTGTAGAGGACTGGCCAATTGCATGTTCATTACCATAATCCTTCAGATGCCAATATGGAGGAGATGTAACAACAAGATGAACAGACTCATTGGGAACTAGATGCATTCGACGACTGTCACCGATGACTACTAGATGTTTTGTCATTGTTTTCTCCCCCCTTGACTCAAGTCCCATACTATAACCTGTTCTTTTCGGGTGGTCATGTTTATTTTATCCCAAAGACTACTTGCAGTATTTGTATACTCTCTTTCAACAATATATGGTTCCTTCCAAGGTGCAATCTCTTTGAAAAGGTCAGAACCGCGAATGAATTTTCCATGGACCATTCGGTCTCCGACAACGAAAATAATCATTGATTTTTCGTGTAGTACGCGGTCTATAGCATTTAATGCTCTCTTCATCTCCCTCTTATATGTCGAATATCGTTGGATTAAGCCGTTTCGTACGAGACTCCTATCCATTTCTATGATGTCCATTACTATTTTTGTGTAATACCCAGTATAATCAAGGGCATCAAAATAGGGAGGACTAGTATAAACGAAATCTATGGATTTGGGAGGGACCACGTCTTCGATTTTCCGTACATCATATGCGTAAACCTGGGCAGGAGGTGTTCCTTGGACATAATCGATGTGTTTCCTAGTCTTCCGTTGTAGCATCGAGTAAAAATCAACTCTCTTCAATGGCGTGTTAATCTTTCCAATCGATGTTGATGTCCATAACCATTGGTTGCATGCCCTGGCGGCTAGACACATAGACCCATAGAAAGAGGACAAGAGGTAGGGAGAGAAATTTCGTGATACTGCTTGGACTCGCATGATCTGATCTGCAGTGTCCTCATGGAAGAATTGTGCTGGAGTGTCTGGCATACAGGGTACATTAGAGAGAGATTGAGCTTCGTTGATAGCGGTATCAAGATCTGATAAAGTTGAAACCTTATCAATTGGCTGTGTTTTACCTGATGCTACAACACAGGCTAGTGGATTGTTGTCAACACCTATTGCATTCATCCCATGAATCTGAGCCTCGTAGACGATTGTTCCAGTCCCACAGAATGGATCTAAGAGGGTAGACCCTATAGATAGTTGAGAGATTACATGTGATGCATCAATGGCGGACATCTTTCCTCTATAAGGGTAAATTCCATGAATGGATCGAGGGTTGTTCACTTTCTTGAAATGTCTGAGTGTAATTCTCTCTTTGGCAGAATTTGCTGTGTCCAACTTATACTCAGACTCGGGCATTGTGTATAGACATTAGAACTATCTCACTAAAAAGTTGACCAGTATGATCAGATGTCTCGACAGGTCTCACATCCAACTCTTGGTCGAAGACCAAGGCGTCTCATAATTTTACCACCAGGTAACTCGGAACCATCCTCATCTTGAGAGACCACTGGCATTGGAACTTCTCTTCTACCCACTTCCTCAAAACCATATGCTTTAATCAACATCTGTGAGGGTATGTTCTCTTCATAGACCTCGCAATAGACCTCATCAGCACCAGAATCTAGGAAATATTTTGTTGCTCTCTTAATGAGCGCGGTTGCGACTCCGTTCCTACGTCTGTTTGGCAGAACACCGATACCTGTAATCTCTCCATAAATAGAATCAGACTTTTTTTCGATAAAACAAGCAATGAACCCTGCGTGTTTACCTGCCAGCTTTGCCACAAATATGCCTTCTGAATCTAACTTTCTTGCCTCATCCCTAGTCAGAGGGCAAAATGGATCAGGCGACGCTAAGAAACAGCGATTGTATAATTCAACGAAAGAATCAATCTCAGCCATATCGAGGGGTTGTATCTTGACATAACTAGGCGTTTCTCTTCCGCCCCACCATCTCTCAGCTAACTTCAAAGCAGTTTTTGCTTCTGCTTTCATTATCAAATATGACCTCTTTGCAACAGAAACATTATCGCAATTGTCTTCTGGGGACATCAATAACGCCTGATATTATTCAATGTATTAGGTGTTAACAATCTATTGTTATGCCATATGGTTTAGGTCTCGGTAATATGGTCAATAGCACTAATAGTTGCTAAGACTGTCTTTTCAATGGCTTCGATTATCAATGGATCCTGTTCACCAGTCTCTTCTGTTTCATCTTTTTGCTCTCCCTTCTGCGCACCATGGAGGTTTCCATCACAGGAGAGAATTGATGCAGCATCCAGTCCGCGCGTCTGTGCAAATGTAAACACTAGCGAGCTCTCCATCTCAACACATTTGACTTTCGCACGAGTCCACAAATTGAGTTGATCATATTCAGGATTGGCATAGTAAATGTCAGTAGTCCAGCAAATCCCTGAATGTACTCTTTCAGGAGGAAGGAGTTTAGAGATTTCATTATAAAGAGATTGAAACCATCTAGGGGATGCAACGGCAGGATATTCAATTGGGGCATAATTGAGACTCGCTCGCTCATCTCTAACACACCCGGTAGGCACAACAACATTACCAGTTATCACTGAGGGGTCTATTCCTCCGCAACTCCCGAGACGAAGAATTACCTTTGCACCAAGATTTGCTAGTTCTTCGATACAGATATGCGTTGATGCTACACCCATTCCCGTACCCGAGATAGTGACGGGATTGCCTTTCGGTGTATAGGCATAATATGTGACGAGCCCTCTATACCGGGCTCGTTCTTCTGGGTCTTTCATCTTGGAAGCAATTTTCGGGACTCTGTCTGGGTTGCCTGTGATGATGACAACATCTGCTACATCGCCTTCTCCAACTCTTAGATGCGGTTGAACTCTAGTCTTCAATGGATTCACCTGTCAAGATATTGATAGCAATACATGCTTTTCACTCTTAGGTTTTGATTGAGATCTTAACATGCCACTTCTTGAATTCGCTTTATAATACAGCTGACACAGACCCACTTTCCACCAATGTTGAAGGATTTGCCAAAGCTTTGCACAGTAGTATCACAGATATCGCATCGTTTGGTACTTGTATGATAATTCTCACTCAGAAAAACAAGAAGCAATGATAATAGTTTGATACCAGACTGTTCGATTAGCATCTCTGTTCACTCTACAAGTATACTCTCACTTTGCTTTATTAAGCCATCAAATTACCCATTTTAAAGGAAGGATTGATTCACATGTGCAATAAAGAGATTTATTGCTTAACAGAATATGATGCGCTCGAATGATAATGAGCCAAAATATTAACTTTGAATACTATTGTTATCGTTGTGGAACAAGAAACACTCTCTCATTACCATGTCCAAACGCACCACTCTATCATTATACAGAACTTGAATGTAGAAGTTGCAGGGACGGGACACGAGTTATTTTAACACATTGTCCGAGATGTGAGAGATTTGTCTATTGGATTGATGACATGTCAATCCCAGACTTAGTAACTGGATTTGCAAGATACATGGTTCACAACATGCAAGTGTTAATAGATCAAGCAGCAATGCAGGATGCTATCATTAGTATTGATACTCCTGAGGTGTACCCAATTTATGCAAATTGCCCATGCGGAGAGAATTTTTCGATTGATATCAAAATACCTGATCTGGACTAAAGTTCTATGATTGATAGTTGGCATGCCATTCACAGAAATCAGACAAGGGACAAATTGTGCAGCGAGGTGTTCTTCTAAGACACACTAGAGCGACTAAATCAATTATGCTCCAGTAAAACACTTTGTTATCCAAATCTGGTCCAAAAGAGCCCATGAATTCCCATGCATTCTTATCGTTTAAATCAAAGGTGAGTCCAAAGACACGGGATAATAGATGTAGCACATTGCCATCTACTAAAGGATTTGATTTACCAAACGCAAAATTCAACACTGCTGATGCAACATAGATTCCCACACCCGGTAGCTCCATCAACTCATCCATAGTGGTTGGCACTATTCCATTATGTTTTTCGAGAAGGTGGACTGCTACATTTTGTAGATGTTTAGCTCTCGTCCTCTGTAATCCGAGACTACTGATCATGAATTCAATGGTCGTAAGTCTAGCACGTGCGAGTTTTTGTGGTGTTCTATACCGTTCAATGAAGTCTGAGTATACTCTTGAAACCGCTGCTGCGGTAGTTCGTCTGAGCATCATCTCAGCAATGAGAATTGAATAAGGATCGGCTGTAGATCGCCATGGAAAATCGCGACCATTCTCTTCAAACCAAGCTAACAAGCGCTGGCGTAGAAGTTGTTTGGTTTGCTGAAGAGTATTGTTATCCATAGAATGACCTCATGTCATATTGAGAAGTGATTGCACCTGATCTCTCAACAGCAAGTGAGAGGATAAAATGTGAACTCTATCCATGATACGTAGACGCTCAACATTATCTAAATCGATAATTCTTGGAGTGATTGAAAATTTAACCCCATCAGGGCCAATAGTTTCCACAGGGGCTTTAGACTGATCAACAGGATATAGAAGCACAGGTGTTTTTCCTTTAAGCGTCTGAGCTACTGCATTTGTGATTAGTGTATCAGCAATACCATGGGCTATCTTTGCGGTGGAGTTTGCAGTCAATGGTGCTACAACAAGCAGGTCATACTTCCCTATTTGAAGAGGACCAGCAATGAATGGAACATTTGAGTTAGTTTCAATTACAGCCTTTGGAAATGACTTGTGAAGGCAATTCCATAAGTTATACAAACGTAGAACCTGTTCCCCAGCTCTGGAGATTACAACAGATATTTTGATTCCATCAATATCCTTTAGATAATTCATTTCATTAATGATTTCCGCCAACTTATCTCCAGATCCCGTAATTCCCCAAAGAATGTGTGCCAATTCTATCAGATAAAGAAACACACATGAAGATAAAATACATACGTGTAGGTCTGAAAATTCGAATGATTGAAAGAGGACTATGACATTAAGTGAGCTGACTAATTAGAGTAGGATATGACTATGTATAGAACGAGTATTGGCATAACAACTAGCATGAGCGTGAGTGCAACACACTGGATTGGAGATAACGCTGAGAATTTTGAAGTGGATGGTATTTGGGTAGGTGAGGACATTGGCGTAGGTCAAGATGCCACAGTTCTAACAACAGACCTGCTTATGAGGACCTCTAATATTAAAGTTGGTACTGGTATTCTACCTATTTCTACTCATAACATATCAACAATAGCGAGAGGTGCTCTCACACTTCAAGAGATTGGAAAAGGAAGATTTTGTTTGGGAATAGGATTGGGTGGAATCCAAGATTTGCAGAAACAAGGAATCAAAATAGAAAAACCTGTCACTGCATTACGTGATGCAACAAATATTCTACGTCGTCTCTTTGCTAGTGAAAGTGTTACAATTGAATCAGCTCTGTTTAATCTGCAATCCTTCAGTCTAAATTTGAGCGCTCCTATAGACATCCCAATTGTGTTTGGTGTACGAGGCCCTCAAATGTTGACGTTAGCCAGCAAATTAGCTGATGGCGTTATTCTCTCAGGACCAATCAAGTACATTGAGGATGCTATCGGTCTAATTGAAAGTACGACTGCAAAGACAGGGCATAGAGGACAATCGGTCGAAAAGATTGTTTGGTTACCAACAATACCAACTTTCAAGGGAGGAAGTGATAATCTTGCGAAACGAGTTGTCGCACTAGTTATTGCGGATACTCCAAGGCAAGTATTAGAAACATTGAATGTCGACTTTGAAAGAGCTGAGAAGATATGTCAAGCTGTTGCGGCAGGAGGACCTGAAGCTGGAGCTGGACTGGTAAATCAAGAGTTCATTGATACATTTTCCATCTCTGGTACAAAAGAATACATGGTCGATAGGTTCGATCTATTGCACAAACTAGGTGCAACTGAAGTTGTTCTTGGACCACCATTCAGTGGCGACTGGAGAGGAGCAATGCGAGAGATTTTTGAAGAGATAATGTCAAGGAGAGAGAATTGATGGAGTGGGGTATTGCCATTAACCTCAGAGAACCGGTTGATGAGATTGTCGAGAAAGCGGTTCTAGCAGATAAGGGCGGAATTGATACTATATGGATTACTGACTATCCAGCAACAAGAGTGTCACCATTACTTGCGGCAGTAGTAGCGCAAAAGACAGAAGAATGCAGAATTGGAGTTGGACTTCTTAGTCCATTGATATATTCAACGTCACAAATTCTTCAATATATCACATCTCTGATTGACCATTATGGAGATAGATTCGACCTGCTCCTTGGACCTGGAGACAGGATCAAATTGGAAACCATCGGTGTTTCCTATAGCAGTGCTCCAAACTTAGTACAAAATATGATGATTGTCGCAAACGAGATCAAAAAAGGATTGCCAAAAGATTGTGATTGTAGAATTTTTTTAGGAGCTCAAGGCCCAAAGATGGTATCTGCATCTTCACAGTCTGATGGAGTGCTTCTAAATTATGCAGACCTGCAGATGATTAATTGGGCGAAGTCTTTGATTACGAATGTGGTAAAAGGATTCAAAATAGGTATCTTCGTACCTGCTCTGATTGGAAGCTCTAAGCTGTGCAAGGACCATCTCGGATTACGAACATCTGCAGCTGTTGTAGCTTTAGGATTGAGCAGGTCAGTTATGAAGGTCTTTGAGTTACAGAAGCCCTTGATGTCGTCTTGTGCACTTCTAAAAAGACGCAAGTATATTGATGAGGATGTCGTAAATCTTATCGAACAAAGCATTCTTGATAGGTTCTGTATTTGCGGAGGAAAAGAAGTACTGAAGAAGTATATAACGAATCTGATTGGTCTTGCTATTGATGTAATTGTATTCGGACCGCCCCAAGGAGCTTCTCTGAAAGGCGTTAGAGAGTTAATTAACGCAAAGATATATTGTGAACAGAGAACAACTCATTAGAGTTCAATGTAGTTGCCAATATCGATTTCATCTGATTCCACAGACCAGACACCATTCTCATAAGCATAGTTACGTGTAAGATCCATCATGGAGCGAGAGCCCTGTTGAGAGATTGTCATTATTGGCTGAACTGAGTTTATTCCAGGTCTCTGTTCCAGTGCACGAAACAGTTGATAATAATCGACTTGATGCTCTCCCGGGGTCATTGTCCAAACAATAATTCCTCTATCAGAAAGATAGTACATCACCCATGGAAATTTGCGTATCGCCTCTAGTATTCGAGATTTATAATCTGTACTGCATGTAATCTCAAAACAAAAGTTTGAAGATAATTTTGGAAGAGCAAAGATAATGTAAGGAAGTAAAAGATTACGGCTCTGTAATCTACGAATGACCGATGACACTCTTCTAGGGTCAGTATCCCATCCTTTCATAACCAGATGTTCACTTATTTTACTTGGTGTTGACCGAAAATCCATTTGTAACTGAGCAGTTATTGCAAAGTCTTCCTTCGTGAAATCTGATTTCATACCTGAACAACTAAGAAGTGGTGGGAGATTGCTTGAATCGACTTCTGTATCAGTCTTTAATATATATTCCAAATCTTCTGGAAGTCGCCATGAACCTTGAGAGAAAAGATTGACATTGGAAACAGAGCCACTACTGGTTTGTCTATGAAGACTTGAGTACTCGAAAATTGTCCTGGAAAGATTCTTGATGGATCTTTGAAATATTGATTCAGTTTCAGAATAATTTGGAATCAGAAACGTGATGTAACCTATATCAGTCATTGTGGTTTTTAAGATACTCTTAGTAAAAGGGAACTGTTGTAGACCAGTTTCAATGCTATCCCATTCTATGCCTTCACGCAAAACAAAAAACAACATTACGGATTGAAGATTGAAAGCAGATGTATCAACAAAGGTAGATACTCTAAGTTGATGTCTTTCCTGTAATCGTTCAAGAGAGCGAGCAACTGTGCGAGGGGCAAGATTAAGAAATCTAGAGGCTTCAACTAGGGAAATCAAGGGGTCATTAGAAAGAGCGGTTAATACGGATAGATCAGTATTGGTGATTGGTGCCTCTTCGATCAAAAAGGCAAAATTATATGCTGACCGTATTGCACTCTTAGTGAACAGATTGAATTTATTCAGAGTCTTTAGATTATCAAGCATCTTTAATTTGAAACGTTGGTTAATTGGGATGATTGTTGGATTGGTTGGAAATGTTGCATACTCTGGATTCTCTTTAAGATAATCAACAGCTTTGAGAGCTTCCTCCATAGAGATTGTTCCTTCACAAAGACCCAAGTATATTCGCATTGCATCAATATAGAATTGTACTGCAGATTCTTCTACTTTTGGTAACAAATTATCAAAAGGAGTATGTATTGTGTCCTGAAGCCCACTGAAAATGTGATCTATGTTTTTTGATCCTGAACCAGCTTTGTTCAATCTATTCATCGCCGTGTGGCTTTATCCCGAAGACATATGTGATGTTAAATTCGACATCACACTCCTTAGATGAGTTCCTTTTTCTCTCTGGTTGGCTATAAATGTACATGTTTCAGAAACTGGACCAGCCAGAGCGGACATAATTTGTGATAAAGCAAGCCATTCAATATTATCTGGAGCTTCCAATTCAAGAAGTGTTAAACCAGGACCTGAAACAACTCGTGCTTTAGGAAATGTACTAGCTTGAGCATGAAGAACCCGAGAGAAAGTAGACTCTTGATACTGTTCATCATATATCGTTATCATTAACTTTTGATTAAGGCCGATATTTGTGATATCAACATAAGGACGAATAAATTTGTCACGAATATTGACAAGTTTCCTACGAAGTGTGCGACCTGAACTTGGTTTCAGGCCAAGTATCTTATAAGACTCAGCCAAATCAGCTGCAGTTGCATAGTAGTTTGATTCTAGAGCAGCAGCCACAATGAGTTCATCAATATTCATTGGACCAGGAGGGCTTTGTTCAACAATGCTTTCCGTGGGCAAAATATCAACATACCCCCTAGCTGCACCTATAGAAGCTTCAAGTCGGAAATTATCAGGAAAACTCCATGTTTCTCCGTCAAATAGACCAAGATTCATGTGATTTGAGATTTTTGAGCATTCTGAAGTATAGATCTTGAGAGAATAGGGTTTCTTTCTAAATCTATCAATTTGATTCAGGAACCACGAAGACTGGTTACCAGGCGGAAGTATCGCCTCAAAATAGATACGTGAATCAAATGTGGATGAGATAATTGAGGGTACATCTTTTATTACTAGCTTACTTGAGGTTAGCCATCTACCAAACTTCGTCAAGACATCTGCGCCTTCATCTGATTGCGCCCAACCAAATATCATCTGAAGACCAAATCTTCCAAAATCAATATTTCCACGAATTTGTAAACTATTTTCTCTTTCTAGATTTTTCCAAATCTGATTTACAGCTGAACGTGAAACTTGCAAATCTCTTGCTAACTGAGACTGGCGCGATGATGGATCGATAACTAATCGGGTAAGTAAACGAAGCTCGCCAGTTCCAATTGTTCGCATAATATCCACCTAATATCTAGGTAATATGGCCAAATGTTAAGATATGAATGTGTTGGCTGACCATTTTATGATACTGGAGTATTATCCAGATATGATATCACTTGATCTCGAAAAAGGTAAGCCTTCTAAATGGCTCTAGAGGGCTTTCTAGTAAATCTATTCGCACACCACTCCCTTATTATGTCAGAAATGTAATCCTATTCTTGGATTCACACTGCAGACTGAGCTCATAGGTTAGATGATTCTGACCTAGTTAGATCAGAGCATCCTACCTATCTAGTCAGAGGTAGGCGACCAACTATGCTTCATAAGGAAATTCAGGTCGCAACGGCTAGAGCAATAGTCAGTGTGTCCACCATACCATGTAATGTTCAGCAAAGGAGGTGAAAGCGATAAGCACAGACCGGATACGAACTCTCTATGAGAGCATGACTAAGAATCGTGCTGCACTAGAGCTACTATCAATTGGTGTCGTGCACGGAATCTCGACCGTTGTTCAACCGCCATGTGAAGATCCATGCCCATTCTAGTGGATACTAGATTTGGTAATTGGATTTGAAAAGTAAGGCGAGTGAACTGTGTTTGAGGATTCCACGTTGCTGGACATTGGTTGGTATGGGATTCTTAGCTATTCTCTGCAGTGATAGAATTCAATGAGAGACTGGTAACAGAGAAACCGGCGATTGAATCCCAGAATGGCTTCTATGAAGCCATTGAAGGAGTCTACCGCCAACCAACTAGAAAATCGAAAGAGAACATGAAAAAAAGGAGAGAAAAAGAAGAATGAATCCACGACCAGGAGATACAGATCCTGCACCTTTCTAAAAGAAAGCAGACGGACTTGTCCGTTTGAAAAATAATAGGAGAAAAGAAACGAATGATAACTGAAAGAATCGAGCCAGTACTTGGAAACATCGTGACTTCCGAAACAGGCCGCGAAGTGGACCCGTTTACTGACCCAGAGATTGTAAGATTGACTGCAATCAACCTTGAACTAGCAGTAAAGAATCTCATGACAGCACACGCTCCACCAGAGTGCCTTGTAATCACAGCTGACATATGCACCCACAAACTCATGGCTATTCCCACTGCTGATGGGGAGGTCAAGGTGCTTGTGTTCGAATAGTGATTCATCAGTAGTCAAGAAGGAAAGACACATCCAATTCGAGAACAGTGGTTTCTCGAAGAGTGATAATTAGACAAGAATAGAAAAGGAGTCTAAATAGCACCGAACAAACACCTAGATACAAAGGTACCAATAGTCTATAGACATGGAAAACCTTTCATAGGCTAATGTTCGGAGATAGACTATAAATGAAAGTGGTCCGGAAGCATGATGCGCGGAGTGACAACAGCTTGGACAAAAATCCATTGGATGATGAGGCTGATTTTCCGGCCTTTAATGAAGATTTGGACCACATGGATATTCAAGAGGGGCATGAACCGCAGGATGGACTTAGAGCCTCTCTGACAGCTATTTTTTCATGGAAAAACTATAGAATTTATTTGATTACTGGATGGGTCTTCAATGCGTTCTCGTATCTCACCAAATTCTTCAATCTCTATCTTTGGGATATCGTTCCAAATCTAATATTCATTGGTGCCATAGGATCAATTACTTCTGCAGTAGCTACTATCGCTCGTTTCTTCGGAGGTTATGTTGGTGATACTGTAAATCGAAAAAGCCTCTCTGTTGTTTCATTTCTTTTGTTGGGAATCTATTATCTGATGATTGGAATATTCATTGATCCTGTTTTCATCTTCATGGCGCTTATTGTATATTCCACGGTGGATCTCACCAGAAGTGGCTCGACAGCATACATTATGGATAATATGCCACAAGAACACAGTGGTCTTGCACTCTCATTATTTACAGCTGGGAGAGCGCTCTCCATTATCACGCTTGCAGTCTTTGCTTTTCTCTACCCGTTTGTTCAATTTGAGGCTTATAGACAGCTCCACCTAGTAGGAGGGGTCCTGCTTCTTATCTGTACAATAGCCCGAGCGGTGTATCTTAAGAGCATCCCATCGAAGAAGAGAGAAACTGGAACGAAGCTATGGAGGTCATTTATACAAGACAATAACAGAGCATTAAGGATTCTATTGACAATGATGCCAGGAATGGTAGCGGTATGTGTTCTAGACGCAATTAGTGATTCATTCTTCAATCTTGGTTCGCTTATCTATATGTATGACGTACTGTTCATTGATGTTCAATCAATAACTATCATGCTGATAGTTACTCTAACAATACAAGTCCCACTCCTTCTAAAGATAGGACGCCTCTCAGACAAAAAGGGAGTGAAATCAATTGCGCTTCTTGTGTATACTGCAATGCCAATCTCTGCAGCTCTCATGATTCTAGCCTACTGGATCCCTGATTGGGCACCATCGTCATTTGTAGATGGTGCCAACTTGATGATACCAGGACTTGGGGTGATTTTCAAGTTCTCATTTCTTGCTGTTGTCCTGAAGTATGTAAATGATACCCTTTGGTATACCATTATGATTGTTCTAATTCAAAAAAGAATGCCAGGGCAGGATACCTCAAAGATACTTGCTATGTTCTGGTTTGTCATCTACCTTTCATCATCATTTGGTCCATTCATTGGAGGGTTGCTATCGGAAGCAACAAGCATACTGAATCTCTTTGTAGTTGTACTAGTACTAAACCTTTTGATTCTTGGGGCAATCGCACGATACGACCTCACGGCAAAAGGACAACAAGTTCCTAATGAGTGACAAAGAATTTGTAATAGTTCAATGATACTAGTTTTTTAGAATAGACACATATACGTGGCAATATAATCGGAAAGCTGCCTATATCAAGAAAAGTGCAGAAATGATTTCTGAAAACTTCGGAAGAAGAGTACCCAAAACTCTTGATGATCTTATTACATTCAATGAGTGATGATTAGATGAGATAACAAAAGGAGTCTATATAGCTTCGAACACAACCAGAACAATGTCGAAGAAATGCCTTGACAAGGCAAGATAATCGACGACATGTATTGGTCATGTTCGGAGAGACTAAAAATGAAGGTGGTCCAAGAGGATGATGCGCGGGATGATGATTTATTTGAAAAGCATTCCGGAGATGAAGAGAAAGAAATACAACATATCTCTTCAGAAAAGGACCATGTTCAATTAATTGAAGCCCAGGAACTAAAAAAAGGACTCCGAGCTTCCTTAACTGCTGTTTTTTCCTGGGAAAATTATCGTGTATATTTAGTCACGGCATGGATGTTCAATGCTTTTGTATATCTCGGAAGTTTTCTCAATCTTTATCTTTGGAGTCTGAATCTTAGCCTTTTATTAATTGGAGCCATAGGATCCATTACTTCTGGTATTAGTACAATCGCACGATTTTTTGGAGGATATCTAGGAGATACAGCTAATCGGAAGACCTTAGCCGTCATATCGATGTTCTTAATGGCATCTTATTATTTGATGATTGGATTATTCGAAGATCCAATTCTAATTTTTGTTGCTCTTACTATATATGCCTCTCTTGAAGTCACAAAGGGAGGATCAACCGCATATATAATGGATAACATACCCAGAGACCATAGTGGATTCGCACTTTCCTTATTCACAGCTGGGAGAGCGCTCTCCATTATCACCCTAGGAGTATTCGCAGTATTATATCCAATTTTGCAGTTTGAAGGGTTTCGGCTACTTCATATAATTGGTGGCATAATCCTCTTTTTTTCATCCATCATTCGGGCGATATATCTTAAGGCCAGCCCTCAAAAGAAGAGAGAAGGTAGTACAAAGCTCTGGAGGTCTTTCATTCATGATAATAAACGAGCCTTGAGAGTCTTGTTAACATTGATTCCCGGAATGATCATTGTATGTATATTTGATGGCATTAGTGACTCATTTTTCAAATTAAGCGCTTTTATCTACATGTATGAAGAATTGTTCATCGATATTCCATCGATGATAATCATGTTAATTATTACTCTCATGATCGAGGTTCCACTTCTGTTAAAAATTGGGAGATTGACGGATAGAGAAGGAGTGAAGTCTACAGCGATACGAGTCTATGCAATCATGCCAATCTCTGCCATGCTCTTGATTATAGCCTACTGGATTCCAGACTGGGCACCATTGTCTCTCTCAAGTGCAGCAAATACGCTCTTGCCGGGTCTTGGAGTGATTTTCAAGACCTCGTTTCTTGCAGTCGTTCTCAAATACGTCAATGACACTCTTTGGTATACTATTGTTCTTGTACTCATTCGAAAAAGGCTACCAAACTATGACACTTCAAAGATTCTAAGCCTATTTTGGTTTACTGTGTGGATGACCTCGTCATTAGGTCCATTAATAGGAGGAATAATTTCTGAGGTAATGGGGATTATGTACCTATTTGTTGGTGTGTTCATTTTGAATTTGATTATTCTTGGAGCAATAGCTAAGTATGATCTAACTGTAAAAGGTATAGCAGGGAATCAATAAAAGCAGAAGAGTATGTTATAGCATGATACTAGATTTGAAGTACTAAAATTAATCCACACAATCTGAAGGTGCGACTATGAGTGAGGAGAGTAAAAGAGTTCTGGAAATTTTAAGAAGACTATCCAAGGAATATCCAGATGCGCCAGCAACCTATCTGAAATATAACAATCCCTTTGAAATGCTGATTGCAACCATTCTATCAGCAAGAGCCACTGATGCTGGTGTTAACAAAGTAACTCCTCAATTATTTGGTAAATATCCCACTCCAAAGAGGTTAGCTGAGGCTGATATTGATGACGTTGCAATGATTATTCGTCCATGTGGAGCATACAACAAAAAGGCGTCATACATAACAGAAACAGCCAGAATGATATCTGAAGATTATAGCGGAGAGATTCCAAAGACAATGGAGCAACTCATTCGATTTCCAGGGGTGAGTAGGAAGACAGCAAATGTTGTCATTCAAGTTGTATTTGGACAAGCAGACGGTATTGTAGTTGACACCCATATTATGAGGGTCACTATAAGACTCGGTTTCAGTGAACATGATAAGAAACCAGAAAGAATTGAGAGAGAGTTGATGGAATTATTGCCCAAGGATAAATGGATTAATTATGCTCGATTGATAGGTACGCATGGACGTCAGACCTGTAAGTCACAACGTCCTAAATGCTTCCTGTGTCCGATCAGTAATCTCTGCCCTTCATCAGAGGCAGAAACCTAATTTTTTGCGGAAGATGTTAAAAGCAAGTGCAATCGACCGATTCAAGACTTGAGTGATAGAAATGAGGATTGGAATGGTAAGCAAATTTAGTGCTCCAGATGGACTCTGTATCAGAGCAAATGCAGTTCTAAAAGGATTGGTAGAAAGAGGCCACGAGGTGCATGCAATCACTCAGTCAGCAAAAGTTGAGGGAATATCAGATGAGAGACTTCATAGATTTAGAGCTGTACAATTGAACCCACACTTCTCGCTTGACAGCATTTCATCACCAAAAAAAGTCGTAGAAGTGTGTAAGCAATTTGATATTGATGTCTTGCACATTCAGATGAACTCAGGCAGTACTGAGTTTTTGCTCCCATATTTCAAGAGTGCACTTCCTTCTCTTGTGGTAACATTTCATCTTGCATATGCAGCAGGAGGGTCGCTCTATACCACTCTCTTTGGAATTGCATGGAGAGCATCGCTATTTGCTAGCAAAAAATATGATGAGGTGATTCTTGTTGATCCTTCTCAGAAACCCTACTTCTTGAATCAAGGCTTTTCACACGATAAGCTCTCTGTAATAAGAAATGGCGTAGAAATTAACCTCTTCAGACCCGACGAGAGCAAAAGAACAGATGATGATGTGACTGATTTTGTGTATGTAGGACGCCTCAGTTATGATAAAGGCGTGCATATTCTACTTGATGCATTTCAAGAATACCACAAAGAGAATTCAAACACGAGATTGACATTAATCGGAGACGGTATGTTAAAACACCAGATCGGTGATATTTCTCATAATGGGTCAATTCAATGGATTGGAGTGGTTGATCATGACAAAATACCAAATATCCTACAGAAAATGGATGCATTTGTGATACCACAGAATATTGGTGGACTTGGTCTCAGTGTGATGGAAGCAATGAGTTGCGGACTTCCTGTAATCACTACTGCAATTGGAGAAACAATCAACCTGCTTGGAGATCATGAGGGTATTCTAGTCAAACCAAAGAGTGTATTTTCTGTGGTCAATGCTATGAGAACACTTTCAGAAGATAAGGATCTACGATTAAGAATGGGTAGAAATTGCAGAAAAAAGATTGAAGAGGACTATTCTTGGCATAATCAAATTGGTCTCATTGAAGAGGTATACAAGAGAGCAATTGAAAGAAGCAGATGAGAGAATTAATCTAGAGGAAACAACTTATCAACAGACCCGATTTGACTTAGATGATATCAAGTGATACAGGTGGAGTCAGTCTATGTTGCACATTCGATTCATCCGAGAGAACACCAATCTGGTCCGTGAGAATTTAGAACGCA
>SDOA01000066.1 GCA_004524595.1 Candidatus Thorarchaeota archaeon
GAGGGTTGCATGACGCAAACTGAGACAAATATTCGTCTTGCAGTAGGTTCAGAAGCCTGCAAGCCAGTCCTATTCATTAACAAGGTCGACCGACTCATTAACGAATTGAAGTTACCCCCTGCGAAGGTGTACGAGAGAATTGACATTATCATCTCAAAGGTCAATGAACTTATCAAGAAGGTTGCTCCAAAAGAATACGCTCTCGACTGGAGAGTCAGTTTCCAAGAAGGTAGCGTAGCAATTGGTAGTGCCAAGACTGGTTGGGCCTTCACTATGAAAACATTGGAAAAGAAAAATATCAAACCCAATGTAGTCTTTGAGAAATACAATGAGGGTGATGAGAAGTGGCTACGAGAGAACCTTCCACTTGATGATTCACTGTTAGAGATGATTGTATATCACCTACCAAACCCAAGAGAAGCTCAGAAGTACAAGATTCCAAGAATCTGGAAGGGCGATCTTGAGAGTCCTGAAGGAAAGGCTCTCACTTCTTGCGACCATGAGGGACCATTATGCGGAATGATTACAAAAATCTTTGTTGATCCAAAGAGCAAGAGACCTACCCTTATAGGTAGAGTCTTCTCAGGCACTATCAAATCTGGTCAAGAGATCAAATTAGTAAATATGAGGCAGAATGCCAAGGTCAAGAGACTGGGTGTCCAAGAGATTACAGATATTCTTGATATGGATGAAGTTCCTGCAGGGAACCTGTTCTCAGTGTTTGGTTTTATGTGTCCCAGCGGAGAATCCTTCGTTGAACCAGATTCTGATATGAAGGGCTTTGAGGCAATCGAGTACGTAAGCGAGCCAGTCGTTAGCAGAAGTATCAGACCTGTTGACCCACAGGATATCGCTAAGCTGGGTGAAGTCGTATCAAAGTGGATCATGGCGGATCCTACAGCTCGTTTCATTCATGATAAGGAATCAATGGAATACAGGCTTGACGGTATTGACCCATTACAGATTGAGATTCTCACAAAGAGAATTCATGAGCAAGTACCAATTAAAGTGTCTGAGCCAATTATTGTGTATCGTGAGAAAATGACAGAACGCGGAGACGAGTTCCACACTAAGTCACCAAATGGACACAACAGAATTCGAATGTTTCTTGAGCCCCTTGATGAGAAAACTGTTGATCTTATTCGTAAGAAGAAAATCACAGCAGAGATGAACGATAGAGAACGAGCTCAGATTCTTCGAGATGAGGCTGGCTGGGATGCTAAGGAAGCACGTAAGATTTTGGATGTCTACGAATCATGTATGCTTGTCGATGCAATGAGTGGTGTCCAGCGATTCGAACGTATCTTCTCATACCTTCAGACTATTTTTCGAGAGTTTGTGGATTCTGGACCCCTCGCAAAGGAACCTGTCATGGGTGTAAAGGTGGTGTTGACTGATGCTACAGTACACACAGATCCAGCACACACAGGCTATAATGAGGTGGCAACAATGGTGAGTTCTGGGCTCAATATGGGTTTTCTCACAGGTAGACCTGGACTATATGAACCAGTTCTCAATGCAGATATCAAGACGCCAACAGATACTCAAGGACAGGTAATCAAAGTCTTGACCGGTCATAGAGGACAGATTGTCACAATCGAAGGTGAAGAAGACACAGTCACAGTTAAAGGAACTCTACCCACTGCTGAGACCATCGGTATTGCAGACGAATTCAGAAGTGCAACTGCTGGTCGAAGCTTCTTCGGGTACCAATTCCGTGGCTTTGAACCTCTGCCAGGTAGTCTCCAGAGTGAGATAATCCTTGAGATTCGTAAGCGCAAGGGTATGCCTGAAGAGATGCCAAATCTATCCTCATGGAACAGATGGATATACAAGAGAACATAGAATTAATGAATACGATCAGGGGCGTAATGTTAAAGCCCCTGAATTCTCTTTTTTTCTTATACTCTCTTCTCCTTTGGATAAACTTTTGACCATCAACTGTTTTTGTCAGCATGACCAATTATGACTGTAGACCCAATCGAAGTACTCACAAAGCTAGTGTCCTTTGATACCAGAAATGAAGGGCTTGACAAAAAATCTGGAAAAGAATGCCCCGTCTACATCAATAACATCCTAGAGAATTATGGTTTTCAAACTGAATTACTTGAATCCGAGGGATACTATACTGCCTTTGGACGAAGAGGTCAAGGCGCCTTCAAAATCCTGTTTCTTGCTCATTTTGATATTGTACCTTTTGGTGAAGGGTGGAAAACCGACCCATTAACTCTCAAAGTAGATGGTGACATAGCATATGGACGAGGTACATGTGACGATAAGGGGAATATTGTATCTCTACTTATGCTGGCTTCATTGCTTGCTGGATCAGATATTCCCTGTATGACAATGATTGCAGCTTCTGGTGATGAAGAGATTGGTGGAAGTCATGGAGCCAAAGTGCTCAAAGATTGGTTGATGAAAAATGGAATGTTTCCTGATTATATCGTAGTTGCTGATGGTCTGCATCAACAGATTATCCACAGAAGAAGGAACATTCTGCCAACATTCATCAAGGCGAAAGAGAAGATATCCAACATCAAAGGGTATCAAGAAACTGTACGATTTACTACTGATACTTTTGGATCCGACACTCGACATAGTGCATATCTTAGACCTGGGGTGGATAGACATGCAATGTTGGCAGCTTCAAAATATCTGGATCTTAATCCAGAAGTGATGGTTACTCAAATTCGTGGTTCATTCGTCAAATCTAATGTTGTTCCCGATTGGGTCGAAATGGATATCATACATCCTGATTCAAAAGGTTTGGATACGATATATGACGAAACCTTGACAAATATCATGAGATTACTCCTTAGCCTTTCACAGGCTGCTTTTCCGACGAAACATTCCGATAAGGGAAAAATCGTCAGTCCAAATCTATTGTCAAAAGAGGATAACCTCTGGACACTGTATTGTGATATTCGCGCTATGACCAATGACGATGAGGCTGTCAAGAAAGCAATTGAGGATGCAATCAATGGTAATATTGACCTCTTTTCACTAAAAGTTGTTGGAGGTGCTGGATATGTTGAGTCTAATCCGAATTCACGACTCATTCGTGCGATGAAGTGGGCACTTGAAAAAGAAGGTGTAGACTATAGACTGATTGAAGGGTTTGGTGGTTCTGATTCACGTTATTTTGCTGGACAAGGATCTGACCTCTTTGATTTTGGACCTGAGGGAGACAATCTACATGGTGCGAATGAATGGGTTTCCTTATCGTCTCTAAAACAGAATGCTGAGGTCTTTCATAGACTGCTTGAGATTCTTACTAGGGAGAAAAGCCCAGTGTAGATTACTTTTTAGGATTCATTCCTACCTTGAGATTGAGGTCATCTATCTCCCAGTCTTTCACGTACTGGTAACTCCTCCAGTTTGTCTGGCTCTTTGGTCCTACTAGTTCCATAGATTCCGCACGGGTTTCATTCTTTAGATGTGTTTCAAACATCTTAGCAAGTTCCATTGATTCGCTATCAGAGAATTCGAGGACTAAATCTACTCCTTGTTCTACCTTTAGATCAAGTTCTTTCCTCATGACCTGTACACGTCTGGTGACATCTCGAACAAGCCCCTCAGCTTCGAGTTCTTTTGTTCTTGATACATCTACATAGACCTTACCTATCTTACTATCTGCAAAGCTTAGATGTTCTGGTAGAATCTCCTCAAACTCTACATCACCAAATTCGAGTTTTAATTTCTTACCTTTGACCGCAACAATGGCTTTTCCCTTTTCGAGGTCATCGCGGAGTTTCACTGCATCGACTTTCTGAAGTTGAGCGACAAGGTCTTTCATTTGATCTTTGTATCGCGGACCAAGAGCCTTGTAGTTTGGCTTTATCGACAATTCTGTAAACTCTGCCATGACATCAGTCATTAAGACCTCAAACTCTCGGGTATTCAAGTCATCTAAGAGGAGCTTCTCAAGACTCTGTGCTCTAGTGTTTGTTTCCTGATCATTGGCTATTAACAAGACCTTTGCAACAGGATGTCTTAGTTTGACACCCTTTTTATTTCTTGCATGACTTGCTGCGCTACGGAGCTCCTGCAGAACATCGAAAGTTGCTTCCATCTCTGTATCCATTAGTTTCTCAACTACCAATGGCATGTCGGTCATGTTGATTGATTCTGGTAGGTCATCAGCAAATCTGACTAAGAAATCCTTGTGAAGTTTTTCAGCTAAAAATGGAGTGAATGGATTGAAGGTTCTCAGAAAGGTCTGGAGTGTGTAGTACATTACATCATATGCCATGACCTTATTGGGATCTTCACTGTCAAGCCAGACCCGTTTCTTAACCAAGGGTAAATATACTCTACTGAAGTCTTCAGCTATGAACTCCATTAGGACCCTACCCGCGTGATGCCAGAGATACTTATCCATCTGTGCATGGTATTCTTTCACGACACTTTGGAGTCTAGATAATATCCATCTGTCTTCCAAATTCGCTTTAGAAAGAAATTTCATCATTCTTTTCTCATCAAATTTGAACTTGTCCAAATCCATGTAGGTATCTGCGAACAAGACAACATTCCAGAGCACATCTAATTTCTTTCGAGTAAGATCTATCTCCTTTGAATCATAATTCATACGCGACCATGAGGCTGAGCGTGATAGAACAAAAACTCTGAAAGGATCGGCTCCTATTTTCTCAAAGGCATCTTTTGCCCAGACAACATTGCCCCTCGACTTGCTCATCTTACCGCCATCTTCATCTAAGACATGTTCTTGGCTCACACAATTCTTGAAAGGCGCTTTATCATGCATCAACACAGATGTGTATAGAAGACTATAGAACCAACCTCTTGATTGATCCACCGCCTCGGTGATGAAGTCATATGGAAATAGCTTGTTGAATAATGATGGATCCTTCAGGTAGTCCAAACTAGCAGTATGAGCCATCCCCGAGTCAAGCCAGCAGTCAGTCACGAAAAGCTCACGATGCATTTCACCATCACATTTCTCGCACTTCAATACAACCTCATCGACCCAAGGTCTGTGAAGCTCAAACTCCTTTGGGAACTTAACAGCTCTCTCTTCCAGTTCCTTTCGTGATCCTATAACTACCTCGTCTTTACAATTATCACAGACCCAGACTGGAAGTGGTGATCCCCATACTCTTGACCGTGATATGCACCAGTCGTCTGCATTTGCTACCCAATCACCAAAACGACCAGAACCTGCCCAATCTGGGATCCAGTTTACCTTTGCGTTCTCCTCTACAAGCTTTTCACGTACTCCAGTCATCTTCAGGAACCATTGAGTGTTATCAGCTAAATAGATGAGTGGTGTATCGCATCTCCAGCAATGTGGATACTCATGCTCTATGGTTTCTTCGTGAACCAGCAGTCCCTTCTTTTCGAGCAATCTTGGTACTTCTGTATTTGTATCGAAAACAAATTTTCCATCGAACATGGGGACTTCTGAAGTAAATTTACCTGTATTTGTCACAGGAGCTAGAACTGGAACATCAAATTCTTTTCCAACATTGAAGTCATCTGGACCGAAACCAGGTGCAGTATGCACAAGTCCCGTGCCGTCCTCTACAGTTACATGAGTTCCTGTGACAACTGCATGCATATATTCCTCATTGTGCTCCTGATGGAATGGAACTTCATCTCGGAAGGGATGTTCGTACTTCCATCCAAGCATTTTCTTACCAAGTAAGGAATCTACTATTTTGTACGATTCCACCTTTGTTTTTTGCATAACCTCTTCTACAAGATCCTCAACAACCCACCACAGTTCTCCTCCAACGTCTACTCTCATGTATTTGTACTTTGGATGAACTGAGACCATTTCATTTGAGATGAGTGTGAAGGGTGTTGTTGTCCATATGACAAGGTACTCATTTTCTCTGCCAATTATCTTGAATTTCACATATATTGAAGGGTCTGTCTTTGTCATATATCCCTGCGAGACCTCATGGCCTGAGAGTGCAGTTACACACCTTGGACATATTGGATTGACTCTATATCCTCTCCCTAAAAGACCTCTCTCATTAGCCAGTTTAAGAAAGCTCCAAACATGCTCTATATAATCATCTTTTCTGGTTTGATAGGCTGTTTCGTAGTCTAACCACAGTCCAAGCCTAACTGAATCATTTACCCATCTCTCAAGATAGAAATCGACCAGATCCTTACATTTCTGAACAAAGACATCCATTCCCACATCAGATTCGATAAGCCCTTTTTCAGCGATGCCTTCATTCTTTTCAACCTCAAGTTCTACAGGCAGTCCCTGCATATCCCAACCGCCTCTGCGCCAGACATTATGACCACGCATAGTCATATATCTGAGCTGAGTATCTTTCATTGCTCTACCACGTGCATGCCCAACATGCATGAATCCATTCGTGGTTGGAGGCCCTTCTAGAAAATTCCATCGTGGTCCAGACTTCCTAAATTCTATAGTTTTTTCATAGACCTTATTCATATTCCAGAAATCAAGGACTTCTCTCTCCAATTCTAGTGGGTCATATCGTTTTGATAATGGGCTCATCTTAGTATCCTCTTATCCTGCATATTGTATTGATAATTTGAAAATGATTCTCTGCCCTTGGTGCACCATGAGAACCATAAATGGTTCCGACTAAGTAATTGACCAAATTGCCTAGTCGATTTGACAATCCATCCTTTTATCACCTATAAGGGCTCTCTGGTATCTCATCCGGACTCCGTTAAAAAGCTTAGGCTAGACCTAATTGACCATCGAATAGGTCCGACCAATATTTAATTGTTACCTGAACTATGAGCTTCATCAGCAACTAGACTGGGGTAATACTATGAGCTCTCTTGAAGAACGGCCTTTAGACAAGCTGGCTGATATGATAATTCAAGTTCTTTGGCAGGATGTACTTGAAGTGTGGAAGGCAATCCGAGTTAAGATGGACTTGGAAGGTCGAGAAGCTGTAAAAGCTGCATTTGATGGGGCAACCTCCCGTTTCATGAACGGTCCCTTCAATGACCATATTGAGGTTCGATGGGGTATGAATCTCTGTGTTCATTGTAATGATGATAATATAGAGAAGAATGGCATCGCATATGTAAAACCAAATGGTGATGGTCTTGAATTCAATCAATGTCTTAATTGTCGAATAGGAATACTCTACAATCTTGAAACAGCAACCGCACATCTTGATACTTACACAATCGGATTAGGAAATCCAGGACAGTTCAATGGAATATCGATCTATTGGAATGCAATTGTTCCAGAATCTATGAAGAACTTCCTTCCAACCTATGAGTTAATCAAAGATGGACAGTGGTTGGGCACTATCTCTTTTGACGAAACATTAGCGCCAAAGTTCCTGTCCTTTGATTCCATGATTGATTCAGTTTCTAGAGATTCAGATGCCCCTTGGACAACAGTTCTTCCTGGTATTGTCAATGTAGCACTTGATGAGTTCATTGCTTTTGCTAAATATCAAGTCGAAGTTGCGCTTGCATTGAGATAACTGACAGCACTAGGTGGTTGAATTGGGAGAAAAACTCGTCCGAGATAAGATCCCTGAGATAATCCGCGAAAAAGGAGATGTTCCCAAAGTCCGTATTGCATCAGATGAAGAGCTTGATGCCTTTCTTAGAGCTAAACTTGTAGAGGAAGCTACGGAACTCTTAGCATCAGGGGATTTTGAGGAAATCGTAGATATTATTGAAGTCTTAGACCGTCTAATTGTACTTCGAAAGACAGATCGTGCAATGTTGGAATTGCAGCGAGAAACAAAGAAGCACTTCAGAGGTGGCTTTGAACATGGTTATATTTTGACCATGGAATCAGATGATTAGAAGCTCACTCTACATACTCTGAAACATCTGAATAATTTTATATTCATCCTCCTTCGCCAGACAGTGATGAATACCACTCTGTTTAGTGGTAAAAATATACGATTATGGAGCTATGAAAAATGGCTACTGATGATGTTAAACCAATACCTGAGAAACCAATCGCTCATGAAGATGGTGGTGACATTTCTAGGTATCATGTAGAGAAGCATCCTATACGGAATCTTCCCTACGTCACTCAATCGATCTGTCCTGAGTGCTTCTTATCTCATGATGAAGTTCACGTTATTGATGCTACTCTATACGAAGATGATGGGAAGGTCATGTACAAGAAGACCTGCGAGAAGCACGGGGAGTTTGTTGATGTCTATTGGGGCGATGTTGAGATGTTCAAAAAAGCCCAGAGTTGGTGGTATAAGACAGTTGGTCTAGACAATCCTCGAACTGAAACTGTGAAGGGATGTCCCGAAGATTGTGGTCAATGTCCTGAGCACAAATCTCATACTGCTTTAGCTCTTCTCGATGTTACAAACAGATGTAATCTAAGATGTCCAATATGTTTTGCAGTCGCTGCTGAAGGTGGCACAGTTTACGAACCTGATCCCCAAGAAGTCTTTGATATGATGAAGAACCTCCGAAGTAACTTGCCCGTTCCTGCGCCAGCACTCCAATTTGCTGGAGGTGAACCAACTGTCAGCAAGCATTTACCACAGTATATCAAGTGGGCAAAGCAGCTTGGATTCAGGCATGTTCAAATTGCTAGTAATGTAATCCGAATTGGTAAGAGTAAGGAGTATCTACAGGAACTTCGTGATGCAGGTCTCTCGACCATCTATATGCAATTTGATGGCGTTACTCCTGATCCATACCTTGCTGCTCGTGGAACAAATCTACTGCCTCTTAAGATACAAGCAATTCAAAATGCTCGTGAAGTAGGAATGGAATCTCTTGTTCTTGTTCCGACTGTCGTCCGAGGAGTAAATGATGACCAGCTAGGTGCAATCATTAATTTTGCTGTTGAAAATCGCGATGTTGTTCGCTGTGTGAACTTCCAACCTGTAAGCATCACAGGTCGTATTGACCATAAATCACGTCATGAGATGCGAATTACTATTCCTGATTGCATCCACATGATTGAGGAGCAAACTGGTGGAAAGATACCTGCAGATGCATGGTATCCTGTGCCATCGATGATGCCTGTTGGTCGTGCACTCGGTCTTATCAAAGGTGGTCCTGAGCTTGAACTAAGTTCTCACTTTGCCTGTGGAATGTCTACCTTCATCTTCTTCGATGAGAAAGGTGGTTATGCTCCTATCACAGAAGTCATTGATGTGGATAAGTTCTTGGTTCTCTTAGAAGAGATCTCAAACCTCTTTGCCGATCAAAAGCGAGGAGCAAGCAAACGTGCAAAAGCAAAGCTTGCTGCTGGCGCTCGTCATATCAAGAAGAAAGGCATTCTCAAGGACTTGCTCAGTGCATTCCTCAAGCGTGGTGATTACGACTCACTTGCACAATTCATGAGAAGAATAATCATGATTGGAATGATGCACTTCCAAGATCCATACAATATGGACTTGGAGCGCGTGCAACACTGTGATATTAATTATGCTGTACCTGATGGTAGAATCATACCCTTCTGTACAATGAATACTATTCACCGGTCAAGGGTTGAACAGAAGTTCTCGAAGCCCGTCGAGGAGTGGCGAAAAGGTCATAGGCCCACTCAAGTCGAAGAGGATAGTATCTCAAAGCCTTATACAGGTGATTAGGAACAATCATTCTATCAGTGTGTTCTCAGACGAGGGCACACTTTATTCTCTTTTTTCTAATTATACAGCAGTGAAGAACTGATATTACTCTCAAACCTATCCTTCTGTAGACAAATTTCTTTGTGTTTTTCCTAAAGTTATATTTAATTAATTGCTACATTGGATTAATAAAAAATTTCCAGAATCTCAAGATCTTTCAATAAGCGTTTCCAAATTTGCCCTCTAGGTTGATGATACTGAATTATTCCAGCTTTTTCAAGATGTTTTCACAAAAATTGTCGGATTTATTAAACTCCTTTAAAGTTATGAAAACATAGTTTGACCGAAGCAAACTTTAATAAGATGGTAAAACATAATAATAGTGGAGATCGTGTGGGCACAGAAATGCTCAAAATACATAAACACAAAGGCGAGTGTGTGGGCTAGTTTTTCGTTACATGCCCTCAATTACGAAACTCCCCCCTCCTACCACGATTTCCCGCATGCTCGCCACCTTTTCTCATATAATTTCTTATACTGAAAATTCAAGAAACTGATGAAATATTTGAATGATGAAACTTCATTTTTCATGATTTGTTTTGCATCACGAAGAAGACCGAACCCATTTTAATTCTCTTAAAGGTGTCAAGTTCTTTTCTCAGTTTTATGACTTCTGAGTCATTCAATTTCTTAGTAGCTAAGATTTTCAATAGGGGCTTGTAGTACCTCTCTTCCCATTCTTCGTGAGATACTTCTATCTGTCCTATAACTTTGTATCCATATTCCTTGATTGCTTTCAATTTGGCTTCAATTGCAGTATCGTCATCGTGTACTACTAGAAATCCATTTTTCCTAAGAAGTTGTTTCCAATCGCGAATACCTCTCTCAAAACCTATAGCATAGATTGAACCTTCTGCCCAGATGATATCGTAAGATTCTCCCAGGAGATGGAGATCTAACATTGAAACTTGTTTTATTAAGAATCTGTGTGGAAGTTCTAATTCCTTTATTTTCCTCTGCAGAATGATGAGTGATGGAAGATCCGTGTCGATTGCAGTTACATGTCCATTAGACATCCGAGCTAGCTCAATGGATACTAATCCTGTTCCACATCCTACATCCAGAATTGATGGATTCTCCATTGGTGGTAGCATATTGAATGCATTCCGAGTATATTCTAATAGATTGATTCGTAAACAATCACGAATTCCTACGTGAGCCATTTTGATACTACCCTCTTTGATTCGCTTGTTATTCTCGAATTATGATATCAGTATAAATTCATGAATTCAAAGAATTCTATGAATTCCTGAACAAAATCACCAAGAATCACGATATGATGATTGGCAAGTGATTCTTCTAGAAAGTAATCAACTGGTTCTTCCAAGGCAACTCTGATTTGAGTTCTACAACCTTTATCGTTTACCAGATTGCCAATGATAGTTCCCCCAGACACCCAGTATTTACTTAGATCATCACCAAAGACTTTAACAATTGTCACATCAGTCAATGGCAATCTTCCTCGAATACCAACACTCATCCCGGTTTCAAAATGACTCGTAATCTCATAGTTCTCAGTTATTCCTCTAGGCACAGTGCAATGAGCAAAAACTGCGGTATTGAGGTCCTGATTAACGGTAGCAACATTCGCCATTAATGCTGGAACCCCTGTTAACATCTTAGCAATGAGTAAAGTAAAAGTCGCGGGTATATCTCCTTCACATCCAGCTACAAAATCCTCTTTATCATTTAGGTAAGAGAGTGCAAAACAACCTGAGATATCAGTATCTTGCAGGAGTGAAAAACATTGAACTGTTACTGCTGCAAGATTGTGTATTTCAGAAATTTCAGAAATCCTCTGAGCAACGGTTCCAGCCTTTTTTATTTCATCATTCTCTACACTTTGACAGTCCGCCATTGACTGGAAATCATGAACTTGGTTTGAGATTGTTTCATTCATCTCTTTCGGGAGCTTCTTTGTTAGATCCTCAATTGGAATTTTTTTAATCTCAGTTCCCCATCTCTTTCTTACTTCATTTGGATCGATGTCTGAAGCTATCAACCACGAGGAAGGTTCTCCAATAACTCCAATAGTAGATTCTCTGAGATTCTCCTTGATTTTGATATATTGAGACCACTGTCCAAGAAGAGCTTGGAGGTCTCCGAGTTTCCTATGAACAATTCTGGCAGACGTCCCTTTTTTCTGTAGGTATGCCCGTATCTCCATTGCAGCGGGGAGCGAGTTTCTCTCGTCATAGCTAAGAAGAGTAATTGGAGCAGTTACTCTATTATCCTCAATAAAGGTCTTGACACTATTTTCAGTTCCTCCTGTTCCTATAAGAATGAATAGAGGTCTATCGCATGGTACTTTGTCTTTATTGTCGAGAATCTTCACACCCTCATGCTCTATTTCTTTCAGCACCTCATTACTGAGTCCTTCTGGTGAAACTAATGAGAAGAATGGGACAATATTGATTGGCATAGATATTAGATTTACATATCCTCCTATATGAATTTAGGAGTGAAGGTTGAGATGAGAGTTACTAAGAAAACCATATGGAATGTTTAATTAACATTCACCAGAATCTACACAAAGATGATGTGTAATGATAACTCGTGGTGAACTGGATATCTATCATGTTGATGCTTTCACTGATGCTCCCTTTGGGGGAAATCCTGCTTCTGTAGTATTAGGTGCAGATAGATTAGAGGAAGAAATGCTTCACAAGATTGCTCGGGAAATGAACACACGTGAAACCGTATTCGTCATGCAATCCAAAATTGCGAGTTTTCAGTTTAGATACTTTACTCCTAAGAGCGAGATTGGTTTCTCCGGTCATCCCACGATTGCAGCATTTCATGCTCTGCTTAGAGAGGGATTAATTGAGGCAGTAAAAGATGTCACAATGGTCACTCTTGAAACCAAAGTGGGATTATTGGATATTGAGATAGTCAAAAATGAGTTCACTGGACGTCATGAGATTCAAATCACTCATCGAAAGCCAATCTTTCTTGAAACTTATGATCCCAAAGATTACCTAGAAGCCTTAGGTCTTTCACTGGCGGATTTTCATTCACCAAATCCTATCCAGACTGTAAGTACTGGAACACCCCACCTAATTCTCCCTGTTTCAACAATGAGAGCTCTTGATAGAATAAAACCAAACTGGGATCAGCTAAAAGAACTTCAAAGGAATTCCGATTATGTGTCACTGAGTGTTTTCACTAGGGAAACAAGAGACCCCACATCTGACGCACAAGTTAGACATTTCGCTCCAGCGCTTGGTGTTTATGAAGATCCCGTGTCAGGATCTGCTGCAGGTAGTCTAGGCAGTTATCTCATTCGATACGGATTCATGGAACCCACTCAACCTGTCACAAGTATTGTCATTGAACAAGGTCATTATGTTGGTCGTCCTGGGAAAATCTATGTTGAAGTCCGCGGAACTCAAGAGAGTATCGACCAAGTCAAGGTTAGCGGCACAGGAGTCATGATTTTCAAAGGCACTCTTTACTATTAGGTGATACCTCTTCATTATTCCTGTATGGATGCTCTCCTCCAAAGACTTATCTCGCATCCTTTCTCGCTCGCTTCTGTGAATGAAATGCTGGATGTCATGACTACGGCTATTGAGGATATTCAAGATAACGACATTTCCTTTGCAGATATCCGCCGAGAATCCTTTACATCAACTGATATCATGGTTGTAAATGGTAATTTACGTAGATTTGGTAGGTCTGCAAAGGCTGGAACCATCGCCAGAGCATTAGTCGGCGAATGTTGGGGAATGGCTTCTACTTCTGAATCAGTAACGACTGAAACATGTAAAACATTGTTGAGTGAAGCAATAAAAGTAGCAAAAGCAAATGCTCGTTTCTCCCGAAAGACTCTAGATTTTTCAGGTGTGAAACCTATAAGAGAAACGCAGTGGCAACAATGCAAGGTTGATCCTGAAACTGTATCCTCTGAAGAGAAACTTGAGTTTGTAAAGTCCCTCGATAAATTTCAACAGATAGATGATAGAATAGTAAACAGAAATTCGCTCTATAATGATACAAAGAAAATTTTCCAGCTTGTCAATACTGCAGGGTCTGAATTAGAGTGGGATGAGATTAGAATCCGAGCGGTTGTTCAACCAGTTGCTCGTGAGGCAAATACAATGCAATTCAATTTTGACTTTCTTGCTGGGAAGGTAGGTTACGAACTGATTCAAAATGTAGATCCTGAATTATTTTGTACTGATTGTGCAAAAGGAGCTATCGAGCTCTTAAGTGCTGAGAAACCACCCTCGGGAACAATGACGGTTATAGCTGATAGTGATATCTCTGGATTAATAGCACACGAAGTATGCGGTCATGCTAGCGAAGCAGATGAAGTGGTAAAAAAACGCTCATTTCTAACTGACATGGTTGGTAAGAAAATCGGCACTGACCATGTTACTATGGTTGATGATGGTACTATAGAAGATGCCGCAGGTAGTTATCCATTCGATTCAGAAGGTACACCTGCTTCTAGAACTGTAATCATCGAGAATGGCGTTTACAAAGGTTACATGCACACACTGGAAACAGCAATCTTGATGGGCGTTTCTCCTACAGGAAATGGACGTGCACAAGATTACAATCGACGAATTTTTGCACGGATGAGTAATACATTCTTTGATGTTGGTGATTGGAGTGATGAAGAAATCATTGTAGATACAAAAGATGGACTCTATGTTAATAAAACGCTCTCTGGAATGGAAGATGTTGTTAGCGGTGGAGTTCAATGTTCGGCTTTGAAAGGATACATCATCAAAAATGGAGAGATTACACAGCTTGTTCGTAGCATGACCCTCGCTGGAAAAGTTTTGGAAATTCTGAAGACTGTTGATGCAGTAGGAAAGAAACTACAATTTTCTGGTGGCAATTGTGGTAAAGGTGAGGAAGATTTCATTCCTGTAACATCTGGAGGTCCGCACATGCGAATGGAAATGGTCGTGGGAGGTGGATAATATGAATCTTGCAGATATCGCTAAGGCCATTGTTACTCTCGCTGAAAAGAGTGGTGCAACACAAGCTGAAGTCTATTCTATTCGTGTTAAAACCTCAAGTACCTACATTGATGATGACATACCTAAGATTGGTGGTTCAATCAACGAATTTGGTATTGGATTGAAATACATCCAAGGCAAGCAAATTGGATTTACAAGTTCAACACTCGCTCAAGAAAACTTTGAAGCTGTCGTTGAACGTGCTAAGTCTATCGCTCATGTAAGCAATGAAGATCCCAAATTTGTATCTCTTCCTGCATCTCAGAAACCATCGGGTTCACCTGATATGTATCATGACACCGAAACCGCAGCTGCAGATAGTACTGTTCTTGTTGAGAAAGCTATGGAGGTTGTTAACGCAGCTGCAGCGGATAATGTCACAGTACCAAATGGTAGCCTTCGAGCAAGCTCGGTGCATTATCACATCTCAAATTCATTAGGACTTGACGCAGGATCAAAAGGTACAATCGTCTTCGGATTCTTTACCGCAAAATCCGAAGACAATTCTGGTGTGGGTGAAGGAGTTCAACGTTGCTGGTCCAGGAACATATCAAGTATTGATTTTACTAGTATTGGTGAAGCCTTGAAGACCCAAGCTCTCAGCGTACTTAAGGCAAGAGCATTCAAAGACAAATGGGATAATACTGTGGCAGTCTTAGCTCCTAGTGAAGGAAGCGAGATCCTCTACAATCTAATTGAGTTTGCTGTCAATGGAGATAATGTCAACAAGCGGTCAAGTCCTTGGGCTGACAAAGTTGGCGATGTTGTAGCAAGTGAGAATCTCTCGATTATTGATAATGGCCGGTCTGAGAAAGGTCTTCTCAGCGGAATTGTCGATGATGAAGGTGTACCAACACAGAAAACTCAGGTTATTGACAAAGGTGTGTTAACATCCTACCTATTCGATAGTTACAACGCTAATCAACTTGAATTACCTTCTACAGGAAACGGAATCCGCAGAATTGCTAGAGACCTCGCAGGACGTTTTGCAATCCCTGCAGTTTGTGCTGGAACAACCATGGAAGTCAAACCTAGTACAAAGTCCTTCGATGATATTATTGGAGAGATAAAACGAGGTGTCTATGTAGAGCATTTTGCCTGGCCAATTGTTGATTCGAGGTCAGGTACATTTTCGAATGAGATACGGAATGCCAGAGTTATTGAGAATGGTGAACTTGGAGATCCTATCAAATATGCACTCTGGGTAGGTAATCTTTACGATTCTATCAAAGGCGAACTTCGTGTAGCAAATGATCCTGAAGTTCATGATAATCGAATTGTGCCTACTATCGCATTTCCAGATACTGAAATTGTAGGACAATAATCTTGGTCCGTGAATAACGATAAGACCTCATCACCTCCTATTTCTATGGACATCGTTAATCTTTGAATCATATTTCGACAAAATCAGAAATGCTAAAAAGGAACCTGAATCGAACCCAGTCTATCTATATATCGAGAGGGTCTGATTTGGATTTCGAAAAGGTAACAATGACCGAGCTAAAAGCTGTCAATGAAGCTCTTGAGGAATTTCTTGACACTCGTGTTGAGAGAGCTAAAACTTTGAGTCCTGCACATGTGCAATACTACGATTACATCAAAGAATACATGATGCGTGGCGGAAAGCGTTTCAGACCAATCGCTGTGATGATTGCTTATAAGGCAATTACAGGAGATACCCCTCCAGAGAGCTTCTATAGAGCTGCTTGTTCGGTTGAAATTCTCCATAATGCATCTCTGTTGCACGATGATCTCATCGATCATGATGAAACAAGACGAGGTGGACCCACTTTCCATGCAAAGTATCGTGATTGGTACATGAATACAGTATCTTCGAATCCAGAAAAGGCAGCACACTTTGGAATGACAGCTGCAATTCTCGGTGGGGATTCCCTCATGAACCTCGGCGCAGCTGCAATTACGGAATCCAATCTTGATCCAGATATTGCTGTTGAATGTCATGCATTGTATCAGAAGAGCTTTGAAGAATTAGTAGAAGGGGTGCTTCTGGAGATGACTATGATTAACAACCCCAAGGCTACAGCTGAGATGTACTTGGATATGATAAGGATGAAAACTGCAGTCCTTCTCGAAAAAGCTCTCTTAATGGGCGGTGTCCTTGGAAGAGCAACGAAGTCTCAACTACAGGCACTGAGTGAATTTGGTGTAAAAGTAGGTCAAGCTTTTCAAATTCAAGACGACGTACTTGGTTCATTTGGTGATGAAGATGTGACAGGGAAAGCTGCTGATGGTGATATCAAAGAAGGCAAGAAAACAATGCTCCTTCTTGAAGCTGAAAGATTATGCAATTCATCTCAAAAAGAACGACTATCTCAATTACTAGGAAATGTTCAAATTACGGATCACGAAGTTGAAGAAGTTCGTAGTATTTTCTGTGATAGCGGAGCATTAGAATCGACAGGCGAGCTGATGAAGAAGCTCCTTATTGGAGGGCAGACTGCACTGGACAAGGCTAATCCTCCTTTCAATACTACGTATAAGCAATACATGTTGAACCTTTCAGATTTCCTTGTAAAGAGAGATTATTAAGGTGGGTAGGCTTGATTTCCCGATTCGATGATTCTAAGACTAAGTAGAACAACTTCCTCTCCCTTAGAATCAATAAATCGCTCCATATCCCTGTAAGTCTGTGGTAGGTTCTCTCGAACATATCGTAGAAAATCTTCTCTTGATTCTGCAAGTGCATGACGCATTGCTTCTATGTGGTTGATCATTGTAGGCTGACCAATCTTTCTGTTGATGAATGGCTGTCTGGGTATGCTTTTCTCTAAAATTCTAATAATCCTCTCTGCTAATGCTTTAGACTCGCTTACAATCTGTTCTCCTTTTGGTCGCTTCTCCAATTTTTGTCTTTCTTCAGATATTTTAGCTCTCTCAATGAATTCCTTTACTTCTTCAGGTGTGAGTACTTCCTCATCAATATCTGATTCAATGACTAATCGTTTCCAAGCTCGTTTTCTTTGAAAATCAACTGGCGCAAGGTAACCCTTTGCTTCCATATCCTTTAGATATTTACGAAACATATCTTCAGTCATTAGGGAACTCGATGCTGACATAACTAGGAATTTTTGAAAGAGAACTGCCTCAAACTCAATGACTGCCCAGCCAAAGGCACGTACAATACCTATCTCAATCTCTCTTTCCATTTCTTCTGAACGCATCCCTATAGACATCTTTACCCCACCGATGTCTCATGAATCTACTGTATTATTGTATAGAGAACATATGAAGATTTGCGGATGGAATCCATTTCGATTTTTACTATTAAATTAATAAGAAAATGGAAAACTTGACTATTTTTCTCAGTTGAAACTCTGAAGGAAAAAAAAACAAGGAGAGGTGCAGTATTGACTTAGAATACTGCAGCCCTCTTCTCATCAACCTTCATGGTCAATAGTATTTCTACTATCTATGTCTTGATTTTGTAACAATCACAATGATTACTATTACAACCAGGATTCCAATAGCCACTCCAAAAAGCAACATTGGACTGGGTGGTATTGTTCCTCCCGTTCCGGTAGTGGTCGAAGTAGTCGTGTTAGTAGCTGTCGTAGTTGTGGTTATAGATGTTGAAGTTGTAGTAGTTGTGATAGCTGGCCACTCAATTGTAAAATACGCCCGTACAGCAATATTACCCGTAGTATCCTCTGCTTCAATCAAGAAATCGACAATACCATTTTCTACATCTGAAATCGTAGCTGCAAAATTAATGCCATCACCAGTTTCCATTGGTAATATGATGTTGTGTGTTCCATTATTGTATTTGAGTGCAGCTCCAACAACGCCACCAGGATCTGAAGCAGTCAATGTGACTGTTACATTTTGTCCTTCAACTGGAGAGGTAGGTGTCCATTGGATATTACTTATTCTTGGACCAACTTCGTCAACATCAGGTATTGCATCTTCAGATCTATTTCCCATCGCCCAATCAAGAAAGTTCTCTAATAGTTGGATGTTCTCGAAATATGGGTCTCCATGGTCAAAATCACTAAAGAATGTTGTACCTCCCACAAAGAGTCTAGTTGTTCCTATCTCCTCTGCCGCAGCAAGTGGTATTTGATTGCCCCATTCACCATCCATTACATTATCATAGATAACATTGATTGCTGGAGGTTGTTGATTTGTCTGATATGCTGTGACATCTGCGTAGATGATTGGTAGAATCGGGTCATCATCAATGAAGTATAGACTGCTTGGTGAGAAGAATGAAACACTATCAACATCATATGTTAGATTAACAGTATCTGAAGGATTGCGAATTGTTGTTATATCATTGTACCATGGATTATAAGTTCCTTCCATGTAGACATTGTCATCATTTATCCTGATGTTAGAACCTAGTTCAATAAGGATTTGATTCATAATATTATTGTCTTTATAGATGTCAAAATCTCCTCTTCCTGTTAGTAGAATTGCTTTGTTTCCACTTTGTGACCATGTTGTTATTGCAGCAAGCTCGTCAACAGTGTAAGTGGTTTCAGCACAGGTCATGATAAGGAGATCCACCGTTGCAAGATTGGAGAGCGTTATTTCGGTTTCTTGTTCAATGAGTTCGAAGCCATTTATTGCAAGAGTTTGATTAATTGCAGTAAGTTGATTTGGTGCATAATCATTCCCGTGGGCAAAGTCAATCATTGCCACATATTCATAAGTAATTATTACATCTGGAGCCTCTATACCCAAGGTAAGATTGTAGAATAACGATAGTACACCATCAATTGCCATAGAAAGGCAATCTTCAGTCAGTGCTTTTATTGTGGAATTAGTTGCAATCGCCTCAGATTCTCCGTCCGGATAAGCGTCACGCACTACATCATAGTATTGATTCGAGTAGACTGCTGAGTCGACCACCAACTGGCTTACGTTAGTAACCATCGATTCTGTAGGGGTTGCGATGGTCAGACCATCCAGATTATAGTTGATATCAGTCTCATATGCTGGATGACCGACCCACCATTCATCTGTATGAACAGGAATACAAGGATCCGCAAAGTAGTGAGTCATTACACCTGCTGCGAAAAACCCATCTTCCCACTGTCCTAGCGTGAAGTTCGCTCTTGCAAAATCATACCATAGAGCTGCTGAGGATGGTGCGTTTCCATAGCCTGTATCAGGATAATATAGATGGTTCTCCCAATCTTGCCATAGTACATCTGGAGCTACTGCACCACTCAATAGTTCTTCAGTATAGTAATTGAAAGCATTTGCCCAACTACTATTACTAATGTTATCTATTGCTTTGTTTACAATGAAATAGTGTGTTTGTTGTCCCCATGCATCAGTCTGCGGTATGGGAAAGAATGCAATAGATGTGATCAATGGTAGAATTAGAATAATTAGTATGATACTTGATTTTTTCATAATATTGATATCTGCTAAAGTGAGTATTAAGTGGTGCGCTCAACTATGTCAAACGCACTCACTTATTCTCTTATTTCTTGAACTTTACAATAATAATAGCTATTATGACGATTCCAACACCTGCCCCTGCGATAATTATCAAGAGGTTTGTATCAAATGGCATACCATTACTTGTGGTTGTGGTTGTATTTGTTGTAGGTGTCGTACTTGTCGTATTTGTTACTGTACTACCTAATGTTAGTATTTCCTCTCCAATGGAGTATGTGTTCCCCTCATTCGTAAGCACATTAAGGTGAATGTCAAGCTCGGTACCGGGTATAAAAGGACCCAAAGCATAAAGAAACTGATCCCAACCTCGTTCCATTACAACTGCCTCTTCGCCTGAACCATCATTATAGATAACAGATACGGAACCTATCTCTCCTCCCGATGCACGTCCCATCCAAAAAGTGATATCCACCATGTATCCTTCTGATTCTTCCCGAGTATCATATGTGACGTTTTCAATGATTCCTCTCATTGGAATCAGTATTGGATTGATGAAATCAGTCGTGTTGAATGAGTATAGACTCAATCCAAAGATGACTAATCCATATTGTAAGGTCCGGAACTCCATTGTAGCTATATTGGTGCTTTTAGCACCTGCAATAATGACACACTCTGGATTATCAAAGGTAACGCCAATTCTAACGAATGCATGTCCATTGATTTCAACACCATATGTATGATTATTATTTATTGTTATAGTAGTTTGATAGTCAGTTTTGGTATCAAAATAGGTCGGTATATCAAATGTTAGATTGATACCAAGCATCACTTGAGAGGTTGCATTCTGGGCAAATTTTATAGCTCGTCCTGGGTTATAATTTTCCAAGCATCTTTGAGCTTCTTCCAAATACAGAGATGATAATTCAACATCATTCCCCGCATCTATTAAATCTTGGAGTAAATCTTGACCTGCTGATATCGCTGCTTCAGCTTCAGCTTCTATCTCAAAATACCTCTCTACCCAGGCTTCTTGTCCGAAAATCATGTTGTTGTAAGGGTCGATGACCACAATACGTTTGTTAAGTACTGCATCTACGATGTCCCAATCTGTAACCCGGCCATTTGGTCCGCTTGGATTCTCAACGAAAATTGCATTTCGTAAACCGTCCTCTTTGGCAGTGTGAGTGTCTGCTGCTCCATAGAAACAATCCGTAAAACCATCTTCTCCACAACCAAAGAAGAATCCTCTGTTGTTGATCTCAATTGCATCATACCCAATTTCGTTTCGAGCTTCATATACTGGAGCATAGTCAGCTCCTATAGTTGGGTGACATAGTGTTGCAATTGCTCCTTGGGCATGTATTAAATCGACGCCCTCTTGTTGATCACCAGTAAAAATATTCTCAGTCAATGGAAATCCTAAAGTATGCTTTATTCCAGATAACTCTGCACCTATGATCATAGGCAAATCAAGGTGATTTGTTTCTACAAGGGATTTCATTGCAAGAGCACCGGTAATTCCATTAATAGATGCTGGCAGATTGTAAGAGTGGTCCGTCATGACAAAAAAGTCGTAGTTAAGTCTCAATCCTTTCTCAAGCATCTCTTGTGGTGTACTCGCTCCATCACTATGGGTTGTATGATCATGGATTGCACCTACAAACATCTCATAGCTTTCAACTTCCTCCGATGATAGAGATGGTCCTGGTCCAACCGTTATTGTTGCAACGGATGGAATGTCTACAATTCTAGTCGGGTTCCCAGCCAGCCAATCAACGACATTGAGTGAGAATTGGAAATGTGAGTTTCCAAAACCAGCTGAATTCTTGCGATACATATAGAATGGACCAGGTCCTCCAACACAGACAACCTTTCCCAATCCTGATTCGGCTGCTGCAACAATCGTTCCTTTTGTTGAATCTATTATTGGAATAGCAGGAGTGGTGACGCTCAACGATGTTGATGCAATATCATCGCCTTTTGTGTGATATGAAGTGACGCTGTATGTAATATTATGCGTACTAAATGTTGAGATCAATTCGTTGACAGTATTAGATTGAAATGTGATGCCATAAGTAGTAGATATTGGATTCAAGTTTGTACCTCGGAATCCCCAATAATTACTGGAGTCTGCTCCAACGAGAAGGAGCCCTCCTCCATTATCAACAAATGAGAGAACTGCACTGATCTCTCCAGCTGTTAGGGCAATTACAGGGAAGAATAGAACAAGAATATCATATTCAGCAAGAATCCCTGAATCTAGACTCTCATTGAAATTTGTATCTGATTCATATCCGTTTACATC
>SDOA01000185.1 GCA_004524595.1 Candidatus Thorarchaeota archaeon
ACTGAGAGATTAGCAAGTAATACACACGTAAGATTTGATGGAATTGAGGGTGAATCAATCCTTCTCTCATTCAAAGACAAAGGCATTGCAATTTCTACAGGATCTGCATGTACATCAAAGACCTTGGAGCCATCTCATACTTTAATAGCGACAGGTCTTCTTCATGAAGAGGCTCATGGTTCACTACAAATAACAACTGGCAGATTCAATACAAATGATGATATTGACAGAGTCTTAGAAGCCATCCCTGAGGTCGTATCAAGGCTAAGAGACCTGTCACCAATCTATAAACCAAAGAGGGTGTAGAAAAAATGAAGTCGACAAAATATAGTGAAAAAGTCTTAGACCACTTCCGAAATCCTAGAAATGTAGGTATTTTAGAGGGAGATGATGTTGCAGTTGGAAAAGTAGGAAATCCCACGTGTGGTGACATCATGGAGGTCTTCATCAAAGTTGATGGGGACATAATTACTGATGCAAAATTTAGGACCTTTGGTTGTGGATCAGCTATAGCGACAACAAGTATGACCACTGAAATGGTCAAAGGAATGACTCTTGATGATGCATTGAAAGTGACAAGGCAGGATGTCGCCGACGAACTTGATGGGCTACCCCCAATTAAGATGCACTGCTCAAACCTCGCAGCGGATGCTCTTCATGAGGCGATCAAAAATTATCGCAGAGGAATAGGTAAAGAGATTCTTGAGGAAAAATTCGATGATGAAGAACACCATTGTGTTATTGGACAGGACAAGTTCCTGAACAAGGGGGTATGGTACACTATCGATGATGAAAATGAACTAAAGAATCAGAGAATACTCATCCTTCATTCTGGAGACGAATCAATCGAACAAGCACTTGACTTGACAGAGGTAAGTGACCGTGTGATTCTCCTTACACCCGAGAAAGAAATAGTAACCACGCCCGAACTTGAAAAACAACTCGAAGAATCATCTGTAAAGATACTCTATGAGTCACGATTACTCGAAATACGAGGAGAATTTGAAGTGGAGAAGGTCCTAATCAAAAACTTGGATGAGGATGAAGACTATGAACTCTTCGTAGATGCGGTCATAATCATCGAGTAGAATGATACGTCAAGTACAAATTTGAGAATACCCGTATCAGAGATGTCATGTTAGAAATACGTGCAACATCTGATAGAGACTTGGATCTCATAAAAAATTTGTATCTTAGAGAAGTCGAAGAGCATAATGAACATGCAGCAGAATTCGCAGAAGATCTGATATGTCGTTTTAAAACACTATTGGCCCTTCAGAATAATGAGCTCGTGGGATTACTCAGTTGGGATACGCGAGGAGGTTACGAAGATGGTGTCATTGAACTAGTAACCATTGGGGTCAATGAATCATCCAAGAGACAGGGTATCGCAACAAAATTGGTCGAATCATTGATTGATAATGCGTCTGAGTTTTACACCAATAAGGGACACAAATTACGAGTGATCATTTTGTTTATGGAACGGCAAAATGATGTGGCAAGAGAGTTCTATACCAAACTCGGATTCTCCGAAGAAGCTGTGTTAAGACAGCTTTACCCACATGACGATGGTGTGGTCTGGACACGGCATCTATAATTGACTAGCAGTACGTAAAGGTAATAGAACATTCAATATAGAGTCTTTGGATTTGATGTTACCATGGAGAAGAATGGAGGTATCGGTACACTTCAAGAGAGCTCACTTCACGCTTCTATAAAGAAACTATACGAAGCTCCTGGTACTCGAACAGAAGTGAATATTGATGGCTACATTGTGGATGTAGTCAAAGATGACCTCCTTATAGAAATTCAGACGCGTAATTTTTCTGTGATTAAAGACAAATTATTCAAACTCATGAAAGAGCATCCAATCAGATTGGTCCATCCCATTCCAGTTGAGAAGTGGGTGGTTCGTCAGGCAATAGATGGCCAAACAGAATTCAGCAGGAGACTATCGCCAAAAAAGATGCGATTAGAGCATTTGTTTGAAGAGTTAGTCAGAATACCTACATATATTCTGCATCATAACTTCTCACTTGAAATCATATTAACAAAAGAGGAGGAGATACGAGTTAATGATGGTAGAGGTAGTTGGAGGAAACGTGGGTGGAGCAATGTCGATAGACGACTTATCGAAGTCATCGATAGACGACTGTATTCAGAGCCTCAGGACTTTCTCCACTTCATACCTGAAACACTTGTACAACCATTTACCACCAAGACTCTTGCTGAAGCGTGTGGAATCTCAAAACGTTTAGCACAAAAGATGACATATTGTATGCGAAAGATGAGTGTTCTGAAAACTATGGGAAAAGATGGTAATTCCTATCTTTATTCTAGGTCTCAATTTGCGTATCACGACCAAGTGTAAATCGAAGCAAAGGGAGGTTCTCCCTGAGATCGAATCATCGTTTATAGATAGGTCCTCTTGTTGGCAAGAAGACATTGTTATACCGCATAGTTGTTAGCGGTATCAGGCAATGCCAAATTTGCACAATTGAGGTTGATGTTGGAGCTATGTGTACGTACTTTGTTAATAATACTTATATTAAACACATTCAAGAATTATGGCAACCTACACCAAGAGATAGAGTGTCATTGTGACAGTAATATCTTGTGTGTGGTAGCAGCAGGGTGAAAAGATTGAGCATATCGGTTAGTTTCACAAAGAGTACACTCATTGTATTAGAGAAACTAAGGACTGATGGACCAATGTGTCCAGCAGAACTTGCCAAGGAGAGTGGGCTTGCAATGAGAACAGTAACTCTAGCTCTCAAAACATTGCAGTCCAACCATCTTTGTAGAAAAGTACCCAATCTTTCGGATATGCGGAAACCACTCTATCATGCGGACCATGCAAAGGTCAGAGAACTCCAAAGAAATATCGAGATTTGGAGAAGCATGGCAAATATCCAAGTACCGAGATAGAGGTATTTGAAGAAATATCAAAGTAGAACCAATCTTTTGATCAGCTATCTTCCTCTCTGTAACCTTGAAAACAACCATTCAATACTGCATGCATTACAGCGGCTCTTGCAACATCTATATCGGGGAAGCCAATTAATACCTCTTGACATATCCTCATTGCCGGAAGTCCTGCAGGATGAGGAAGATCACAAACACTATCTTGTTGATTAACATCTACGATGTGTACCACATTAGGTGATAGCCCAAAATCTGAGATGACAGTATACAATAATTCAAGCGCAGCATCACACAATATGCATTGCTCACTATTATAAAGAATAATGCAGCTACATCGGCCACAATCAGTCTTTCCTATATCAATGGGTAAAACTGCTGATTCTGTTCTTACTGTCATTTCTTATCAGTGAAAATATAACAAATAATGAATATAACCGGTATCAGGAGGTATTTCATAACTAGAATGGCTTCTAACAGCCTACGGAGGTGTTTTATCAGAGGTGTTTTTGATAGTTGTTGATTTCCTTGACTATTCGATGACCTTGCCGCAAGATGCCACAATCATGTCTAATGAATAACTTAACAAATGGTCATAGCTATTGGGGTATTACATGACTTTTCAATTATAAACAGATGTCTGGTTTTTGATTTCTCTCTTCAATACATTGCGGAGTAATTTACCAATTACACCTCCAAGTATACCAAAAGTAACTGACACTACATAGATAACTGGTCCAATGAATATGATGATGACCAAATAACCAAGTCCTGCTATGATCGTTTCGAGGAAATTGCCTTCAGACTGGTAGTTGAAAGTTCCTCGTAGTGCCCAAAGCGGTACAAAAATAGCAAGAACAAAAAGATCTGCATCAGGACCAATATACTCTGGCAAAACAACTGGTGCTATGAGTATACCTAGCGGGATACTAATTATCCAAGTGAGGGCTGTTGCGAAGAGACCATTAGTTACTGTTCCTGCGATAATTCCTATGATAATTGCCATTATGAAGATCACAGGAATGCCAGCTGATATTGATGTTAACCATCCAGTCACAAAGTCTGAAAGAAAAAGACAGACTCCAATTAGTACGGCAAAGAGAAAATCACGACCGACCACTTCAATCACCTCCAACGCTCAAGAATTAATGATGATTATGACAACGAACTTTCTTATCAATCAAGTGCTTCTTTGATTATTACTTGACGCCAATAACAATATACTCTGTCGGATATGCATTTGAAGTGGCATCTCTACTTGATGAGAATCTACCGGTTTCCTTGTTTCTTGTCTGAGGTAGTATTTTTGATGATATCATTCGCTTCACGATTTTTTCTATCTTAAATCCACAATGTATCAAGCTCTCAGTAAATACCTCTGCATTCAGAATATCAACGCCCTTTAGAATTGTATTCCCAATTACATAGCAACAATGTCCACCATCTTTTAGAATTCTATAGCTCTCATGAAATACTTCTTCCATATCACAGTAATACTCTCTGATCTCTTGTGTAGTCTTCTTATGTGGGTTGATTTTAGAGATAATCTCCTGAGCAATCTCACTTCTCGGATTCCTTTTTGAGGGAGAACAAGCACCTGTTCCAATGAACTCCTTTCGATGAGCAATGTAATCATCAGTAAGTTCGAGCCATAAGGTCGAAAGCTGATGAAGGTCTGCATATTCATAACTTGTAACATACGGACTGGAAGACACAATGAGGTCAACACAAGAGTCAGCAAGTGGTTGACTTCGAGCGTCGTTCTGAGAGATTTTTAGATAGTCATTAATGTTGCATCGGACCTTTTTAGGAACTTTCTCGTAGAACGCTCTGTTGCCAAGAGCCATCTTTTTCAGATGACTTCTCAAAGAAGAGTAAGGATCCTTTAGCCTCTTAGTATGGTCTCTCGTGGGTTTGGTACTTCTTTGAAGCCAGATTGAGCAGTTCTTCAAAATGTGACTAAAAGCTACTAGAAGAAATCTTCTTACAAGCAGGTCTGACTCGTTTAGAATGACCTTGAGAATTCTCCCAAGCTCTACTTTATTCTTCTCAGGAAACCAATAATCTATCCTCTCAATATTATTCTCTGGCAGTTGGATGAGAGCACTATCACCTGCTAGACCATTATCGGAGGAGGTAGGTCTTATCCGTTCCAAAAATTGCTTGATTTTCAGATCGAGATAAGAAGGATTGATGGGAACTGATTTTGCCTGTGTCATCAGAAGGGCAATTCCATTGATATCAGTACCACTCGCAATGTACCCTCGTGATACTGCAGTAACAATGGTGGTTCCACTTCCAAAAAATGGGTCATTGATGTGCGCATGATTTGAAGTCACATATTCATCAAAGAGTCTCTCGACAACTTGAGGGATGAATTTAGCAGGATACCGATGATACCCATGAGTCCATTTGGTTGTCTCAGTTCTAGAGACATCAGCAAAAGACCAAGATGGGTCAACCTCTACCTCTCGGAACATCTGAAGTACTTTGGGCTTTATAGACTCCATCTCACAGGCTTCCATTAATTTGTGGTGCTCCAGTATCATATAAACAGTCAGTGCAATCTTGAGAATGTTCCATGAACCAAATCAGAGTGTGACTCACTGGGTTTATATCGAGTGACTTCTCTACGCAGTATTCAATAATGTTACTGTACCCGTTAACAAGGTGATAGTGAATGACGAAG
>SDOA01000067.1 GCA_004524595.1 Candidatus Thorarchaeota archaeon
AAGAACACTTGGAAAATGAAAATGTAATCCGAAAACTGTAGAACCAATATCCACAGCCCAAAAGAGAGTCATATATCCAAGAAAGAAGAACCAAATAAGAGAAAGTCTTAGACCCTTTGTTCGAACAGAACCAATCTCTGACCATATTAGAAGCAGACAAATGCCTAAAAGAAATCCTTCAATAAAACGTTCCGCTCCTAATAGTGAAACTAATAGCACTGTCAATGACGGATTTAGAAAGTATGCATTGTATAATGCAGAACCAAAGATTGTAAGCAATCCCATCAACAAAAGAACAAAACTGAATGTAGTCTTTCTCCCTCTATAATCAGCCATCAGACCTGCAATAACTATTCCCACACAAAGGATTACTAATTCAGTAATCCCTAAATCAAGAAATTGGCTCAATGATACAAAGGAAGGATTTGAAACAAAATAGTCCTGCAATGTAATCTTTGTTACATTATACCAAAGTATGTGCGCAGCCAATATGAAGACAGTAGGAATAAAATATCTCATCACGTTTCCGGAAACAGCTAATGACACCCGTGGTTCTTTCCAAGGTCTTAAACCAGCTGATACTAAGGTCGCCACTAGACCCAAAATAGAAGGAAGGAATAACTCAGGATATGGTATTGCTGCGATGATTCCTTGATCAATCATTGCATAGATTCCAACAAACAAAATCGCTAAACAGAGAAATAGTGCACTTGTGCGACCTCGGTAGCGTGCAACTATACTTTGACCGATTCGTAGGGTCCATAGGACTAGAAGTGCGGCCAATCCTGAAAAAGCAGAAAGAACAATTGCTAGATACATTGTGCTCAATTCAATTTCAATGGAAGGTATTACACTTAGTAAACCAATCAGAGATGGGATAATTGATACTATTATGATTAATGCATCCAATCGTTTGACACGGTCGGCAATGATTCCTGTCAATGGTAAAGTGAATACTGCTGCAAGCGCACCAAAACCAAGAAGTCCTTGATGTTCTAATACAGTGAGAGGGAAGAGAGTTCCTTCAATTAAACCAATGATAACGTACATCACATAAGCTAAAGGCAGTGAAAATAACAAGAATATTGAGGCGGTTCTAAAGGGGTATTCTCGATAATGCAGCATGTGGATTTCTCCTAATTCACTTATGCATCATCGTGAAATGATGGAATATGGATGTTTCGTTTAACTAAGACGTTTGTCTTCTCTATGCCATGGGTTTGTATGCAATAGTTTAAAGACAATTCAAATTCTGTTCGAAGGTGAGGAGAAAGGATCTTTGATTGGGAAACTTGGCGTTCATGAATTCATGGTTATAACAGCTGGTGGGACTCCTGTCTTTCATTATTCAAGAACAGAAACAAGAAAATTGGATGAATTACTGTCAGGATTTCTTAGTGCGATTACAAGCTTTGCGACAGAGTTTGGTGAACGTTCAATCCAGAGTCTTACATTTGAAGGTTCAGAATTACTCTATGAGCAGTTTGGTAAGGATATTCTTTTCATCTTCCTCGTTGAAACGGAGTCATCAGAAAAAGTGCTTCGAGCTGTATTGAGAGAGCTGAGTAGGAAATTTGTGTCACGTTATGAAACAGAGCTTAAGATGGACATACCTATCCTTGATGTATTCATGGATTTTGAACATGAAGTTAAAGGGGTGTTTACTTATTACGAAGGCATTCTCGCATTAATTTCAAGTCTATCTGCATTTGTGATACCAGAGCTGAAGAAAGATAGAATTGATATAGTAATTCGGTCTGGTGGCTTTCTTGATGAATTCCATCGAGACTTCGGAGGATTTGGGAACAAGATTCTTCCAGCCATCAATGGCAAGTCTTCGTTACATCAGATGAGTCAAAACCTTGGGGCATCAATTGATGAAATATTCGATGTGATTGAATACTTGGCTATTAGAGGGTTCTTGAAAATCTCAAAGATGTGTCCATCGATTAAATCAAACGATAGTCGATTTGATGCCTATTTAGATTTGATAGGATTACCTAGTAAGGAATATCAACTACTCGAGCGTGCACGATCATTTTGTAATGGTGATAGGTCTCTTGTTGATATTAGTGAAAGAATCGGGGTCGTACCTGAACGGCTCTATGAGGTTCTTGAGAGATTGGGTAATGAGGTAGAGTGGCATCTTGTCGAGGTCACAGGACTAATAGAGAATCAATAGTCATATCTCGAAGGAATTAAGAGGCTTTGTGTTAATAATATCTAAGCCGCGATATAGGAGGCCACCAATTGGTAAAAGAGATAGTTGTACTACGTGACTCCGGTATTCTCCTCTTCCATTATAGTGTAAGTGGATCAAGGAAACTGGATGAATTGGCAGCAGCTTTCTTATCAGCAGTTGGTTCTTTCGCGCAAGAAGTAAATCAGGATAATATCACTGTAATGTCATTTGCCAAAAACAAGCTTGTATGGGAGAAGAAAGGAGACCTCTATTTCATAGCATTAGTGTCAGACAATGATAGTGGAGAAATTCATAGAGTCATTTTGCAGGAATTGGCAGAGCAATTCGTCAGCACATTTTATTCTGATCTAAGAAAGGAACTGCCAGATTCAAGAAGATTCAGACCTTTTACTGATATTGTTGAAATTACGCTTCACAAATTTGATGGAATTCCAGGTTTAGCAAGACGATACAAAACGATTCTATTACCATCTGCAGATCTTAATCGCTTGAAAACCAGTTTAGCTGAAGTAGAAGTCAATCGTGATATTTTACGAGGAGGTTTAATCACATTCGATGGTCATGTTGCCACATCAAATCTTAGGTCATATGAACTTGAAGCAGTTCTGGATTTCCTGCTGACATTCAAGTCCGATACGATAATTCAAGAGCATTCATGTCTAGAGAAAGCAACAGGTTTCCTTTTGCATAAAGTTGACAAACGATGTGTTGCAGCATTTGTAATTAATCTCGGCCTCTCAGAGAATACGTATCTCGAACTTATTAGACCATTTATAGCTCTTGCTCAACTTACTAGTTTTGAAGATGCAAGAAAGTTTGAGCCTGACACAGTGGAGGAACCAATCACATTTTATGAATTTGACGGTGTCGAAACAATAACAACAATTGAGGATATTCGCCAAGAAACCCAGATTATGTATGCATCATCAAATGAATCACAAAGATCAGGGGCACTTCGCATGGTCAATAGTCTTGGTAAAAGAATTACGGTTGCAGATCTCCATGAATCAACAGGTTTACCAAGAGAACAGTCAGATCAGATGTTAGCCAACCTAATTGCAAAAGGGATGGTGCGTATTTCTAGAATATATCCAGTCCTTGAAGATCGGGATGAGAGGTTTGCAGCATACCTTGAAGTCATAGGAATTAAGAAAAGGGACTTTGATATTGTCGATTCAATCTGGAAGCATTGTAATGGTACATTATCCATCAGAGAAATATCTGAAAGGTCAGGAATTCCAGCAGCAAGAATATTAGAAGTTCTAAATAAATTGGGTAATAATGTCACATGGAAAAGTGAGAGAGTGTTGAGTCATGTCAGGTAAAATAGTATCAATTCATAGTTTTCGAGGAGGGACTGGCAAGTCAAATATTGCAGCTAATCTAGCTGCTATGGCAGCACTAGAGGGGAAAAGAGTAGCTGTCATGGACACAGATATGGCATCACCAGGTATTCATGTAATATTTGGCATGGGCAGAGAGAAAATGAAATACACTCTAAATGATTACCTAAGAGGTTCATGCGATATCACAGATACCTGTCTTGACTTAACTGACCGGTTAAAGATAAAGAAGGGAAAATTATACCTAATTCCAAGCTCTATGTCAGCAACAGATATTACCAGAATCTTACGTGAAGGTTATGAGGTTGGAGACCTGAAGAAGGGTTTCACAGATGTCATCAAGGGAAAGGACCTCGATTATTTGATAATTGATACCCATCCAGGATTAGATAGAGAAACCTTATTATCAATGGCAACAGCACATTATCTCTTTGTCGTAGCAAGAATTGATGAACAAGATCTCTTAGGTACGGCTGCGACTTTGAGTGTTGCAAGGAAGCTTCAGGTACCTGAAATACGCATTATCATCAATAAGAAACCTAGCATCTATGAGGATAAAGCAATCATATCTGAAGTTGAAACAAAGTTCAAAGCAAAGGTGGTAACAATTATTCCTTTGCTTCCATTATTAATAGAAGTCGGCAGTCGATTTGTTGTGACGCTAAGATATCCTGAAAGTGAATTCACAAAGAACATTCAAGATATACTGAGATTTATGCATTGAGATTTATCCAAATATATTTGGTGCCTGAATTACGATGACTGCAAGAATGAGTATGATTAAACAAATTAGTAGCATTATCTCGAATAGAGAGTCAGATTTTGATTGAGATTCTATTGTCATTAATGTAATATTGTATTGAATGAAATTAACTCTTTTCAAAAAACGAACTGACCAAAATATTTCTAATGCAATTACATATTTTTCAAAGCAGGAGACAGATTATATTGAATATCGAGGTGAGATTAGCTACCGCTCAAGAGAGAACAGCTTTGGACCAATTCTATGCTCGGGAAGGCTATAATTTCCAACAATTGACGGCGCAGGCAACTTGTACACCTCTTGGTGCTGCACGAGAAACAATGTTCATAGTAGCAGTTTCAGATGACACTGTATTAGCAGCATTGAAACTCGATATTGGTAATGACCCAAAGATTGGGAAGGTTGGTTTTGTTCAACATTTTGAGATTGAAGATGAACTCGAAAATACAGATTTAGGAAAACGAATGATAGACAAAATAATAGAAATAGCTGAAGAAAAGAATCTTAGCGCTTTAGATACACTCCTGAATGAGTCAAGAAGAGAAGTAATTGACTTATACTCTGATTCTGGTTTCTTTCAAGAGCGAAGAGAAATCTATCTTAGGAAAAAATTCAAGTCACGAATATTTTGACCTAGATCTTGAGAAATTCATTAAGACGAAGGATTTCGATAGTTTTCGATGTTGGAACACCGCGTTCATCCCACCCACGTAGTTCATAGTACCTGTCAAGAGACTTCTCAAAATCATCTTCGGTTACGAAGGCCTTTCTACCAGCTGATGGACCAACCGTTCCTGGATTCCAGAATTTTGGCGGCAAGTTATCATCACGTCTTGAGATACCTTCTCTAATATTAAAAAGTCTGGTCAATGTTTCCACGCGTTGACCAAATAGTGAGATTGCATCATCGTCGTAGTGCAGACCTGTAGCACCATTGATTAAAACAATCTTTTGATCACGACTCAATGGTAAATGCCAAGTGAAGTGACAGAGAATCATAGAATCAGTAAGATGTTTGGTGTCTCTCTCGACAACCATTGATTCTATCACATCTAGTGCTGAAGAATCGGGTTTTTCAATTGTTTTTGGCCACCCTCGCAAATGACTAGCACCTACTTCAGCAGTGGCATATGAAAGCCCTAGACCTTTCTTTCCTCTTGGATCCCAAGCCGCAACTGCTAGCCCTTTAACATGAACAGCCAATTGTTCACTATTTTGACCTATTTCTTCAGATGCTTTTCTTACACCCTTAGCTAAGACTGCTCCAATCCCCTGTTTGAATGCAATCATTCTCATCAGTTTAAGAGCAGCTTCTGAATCACCGAAAAATAAAGGAAATCCAATCTCATCTTCAGTTAAGAGATTATTCTCAAATGCATCCATAGCAAAGCCGATTGCAGAACCTACGCTTATCGTATCCAAACCAAGGTCATCAGCAAGATAGTTTAACCTAAGAACTGCATCGAAATCACTTATCCCTAAGTTACCACCACATAGACCCAAGGTTTCATACTCTACAGTTGACTCAACTTCATTCTTTGGACTACTGGGATCTGTTGTTTTGTATGCATGAGTGCATCGCATTATGCAATGAGGACAGGATAAATGCGCTCCAACAGCCAAATGACGGTTTTTCTCAGGCGTTAATGATTCATATTCTTCAAAATAATTGTCCCGCCAATTTCTTGTCGGAAATTGACCTCCTTGATTCGCAACTTCTACAAGACATCCTGTTCCATAGAATTTGAAATCATCAGTGGTTTTTTCTTTCCACGTCTTAGCAACCCAGGAGTTAATCTCTCGTATAGGTCCAACATCTTTAGCAAGATTTTTCTTATTGCCTTTCACAGTAATTCCTTTTAGTTTCTTAGAACCCAAGACAGCTCCTGGTCCGCCTCGACCAGTCTGGTGAGCTAATTCACAGCATCCAGTTGCAGTCAGCACTAGATTCTCGCCAGCCGGACCAATGACATAAACAGCTGAACCTTTCGGTGTAGAATCGTGTAATAGCTTTGTTGTTTCATATGTGCCCATCCCCCAAAGCGAATTTGCATCACGAAATTCGATGCTATCGTCATCTATCACTAGAACAACTGGAGATTTTGATGATCCACGAACAGCTACTGCATCATATCCTGCATTTTTAATTTCGCGACCTAAAGGTCCTCCGCAGTGGGAATCAATAAACAAACCTGTTAATGGAGATTTTGTGACCAAAGTCCATCGACCAACATTGGGAGCAGGTAATCCCTGCAACGGACCTGTTAGGAAGAACAAGATATTTTTGGGACCTAATGGATCAATTTTGGCTTCAAGCTCTCGATATAATAGATATGCACCAAGTCCTTTTCCCCCAATAAAGTGTTCATATACCTCAATTGGGACTTCTTCAACCCTTGCAGAATGGTCACTAAGGTCAATCCATAATATTTTACCAGTCCAACCAAAGAATTCGTTCATTTAATGCACCATTTTTGAAGATTACTCAATCTGTATCTTCGATATCTTTGTTATGTCTACATCTCGGAGATTGTGTAAGATAGCAATCAGTACATCATTAATAACTTTGGCGATAAATTCATTCATGTGTAATTTCTTACCATTCACATATACTTCAAAATCGGTATTCATTATTATTCCCTCAAAAGGTACTTAAATCATGAACAATAAGGTACACCTTAATATGCCTTTAGAAGTCATCACGCCTTGTCCGATACTCATATAAATGACGTGCATCCGACTTCTGACATTCATCCAGCAATGGTGACCATCACTAAGTGAGGAAATTAGAAATGGGTAACAATCGACTCATATTATCAGCGTTTAGCGGCAAGAATTCGGAAGGAGAACCTATTAGTAAGATAGGTGAACTTTCTGGTCTTGGAAGCATCATTGGAATCATCGCAGCTATTTTGGGCTTTTTAATTGGCGTACCTCTTGTCCCACTGACAGCAATCCCCTGGGAAATTACGAAAATAGCACCTTTTACATGGGTCTTTGGCAACAGCGACTATCACAATGTTGCGATTGCTGCCTTTATGGCATTACTCGGGATGGGGCTATTACTCCAAACCTACGGATCAAGAGACACAAGAGGAAGAATTGGTTCGATGCTTGGAGCATCATTTCTAATTGCCTTCATCTCAGCTCTTGTTGTTGCAGGGTATGCAATAATTGGATTCGGTGATATCACCTACTTTGCTGACATTTCTGTTTATTTGAGAATACTTTACTTACTTGGAATGCTGTTTGTTCTAGCATGGCAAGTGACTGCAATATTTTACATTGATTCAAGCGTAACATGGATAGGATTCTTGGCAGGAATGCTAAATGGTTTGTTCATTCCATTTCTAGCTCTTGGTCAAGCTCTTGGATCAACATTTACCTACTCTGCATACATTCTACTTGCTACTGGTCAATTTATGACCTTGGTTTACTGGTGGTCACCTCATTCAACCCTTAGGCAGTTTGCCAGGAGTCCTGACAAAGCAAAATTCGCTTTTGGAGTAAGCGGATTTCTTACATTTATCATAGGTGCTGTGGCAGTCTTTGTGGGACCTTTAGAAAGATACACGGAAGGTACATTGGTCTGGAAACCATGGAGTGCAGTTGTCATTGGTCAAGAAGGCGATGCAGCTACTACTTACCTTACCAATCCTTTACTAGTATATGCACTCCTTGCATCTATGTTCTTTTGGATTCTACTTGCTCCTCGGTTAGGGGCAAAAGAACTCAAAGCAGCAGCGATTGGAGAGGATATTCTAAAGGGAGGAACCAAATACTTTGCACTATTCTTAATCATCCTTGGTTTTCTTGCTGCAAGTCAAGCAGGGATATTTGTTGAAGGTATTACTGCTTGGGGATATATACTAGTAATTGGTGTTGCAGGACCAATGGTCTTGGTTGGAGCTATGTATACTGCAAAAACGGACATCATAACCGGTATACCTCTAATTATTGCAGGAGTTCTTACCATGATTCATCCATTCTCGATTGCAATTTTTATCGTAGTAGCTTGGATCATAGTCATTATAACTCAGTTTTTCATCATGATTGAAAGCTATATTCGTGGGCTTACTGGTTTCTCTCAAGGTGCGTTATCAGTGATTGTAAGTGTGCTATCATCTGCAATGATAGTAGTCATTCTTCTTGGATTTCTAGGAAGTGGACCATTAGCTCTATGGCCAGTAAATCGTTGGTTCAATATATCGCTCATTCCTGGACTCTCAATGGGAGTTCAATCCTCAATAATTATCATATTGCCATTCTTGATTTTAATGCTAAGAAATTCCGCATTGACCGGATTTGCACACGGAAGAGGGTACACTACTGGTGGAATTCTTATGGGCGCGACAGTCCTCTTCTCAATGATGATTCCTGTCATTGCTGGAAATGTTACTGTTACTCACGAAGCCAATACAGGAGCAGCGATATTATTAGCATTATATGCTATGAGTATGATACTTCTTATTAGCCTGAATCTGAATTTATCGAATGACGTTCTAGAAAAAGGTCACGACTTTGAAGGAACACTAATCAAGATTTCAACAATTGGGCAGTTATTATTTGGAGCCTTCATGGCATTGGTCGTTCTGTTCTATTTCAGTGGACTACCAACTCCGGACGAAATTGCTCTAGTCATTTCATTGCTGGTGTCCTTCATTGTGGGTTCAGAAATCTTGTTCATTATCAGTTGGTCCATTGCTGGATATAGACTTGATATGTTGAAGAAAGGTTTCAGATTCAGTAGAATTCCAAGATCAGCAGAGTCTTTGGAGTAATTGGATTCCGCAGAATATTCTTATTAGAGAGCTGAGCAATATTGGCCCTAAAGCCATCGGGTGTTGAAATCCGACTTGAAGAGGCCAATGTTGCCTTTCTTTTAATTCATGGATTCTGTGCAGCTCCTGATGAAATGGCAACTTTGGGAGAATTCCTCCAAGGAAGAAATATCGAATCACTTGCAATTCAAATTGACGGGCATAACTCTACACCTGATGAATTGAAGCAAACAACTTGGCAGGATTGGTATAGATCAGTTGTTGAAGGATTACAATATATTAGATCATGGAAAACAAAGTATGTTTTCGTAGCAGGTATATCAATGGGTGGAGCATTATCTACTTTACTTGCATCAGAACATGAAGGAATTAACGGTTTGGTACTAATAGCTCCAGCATTGAAGATTGATGGATTCCTACCAAAATTGGTCCCATTTCTGAAATATATAGCAAAGGATAGAGAAATCGACACAATAAAAGCCCAAGAGAAATACGACATTAAACGGACTAAGTACTCTAGAGAACCTGTTTCTGCGTATCATGAACTTTTCAAATTACAGAAGGCAGCCCGAAAACAATTAAAAAAAATTACTGTGCCAACCCTCATTATACAAGGTACTGCGGACAAGACAATTAATCCTAGAAATGGACAGTTTGCTCTTGATGGAATATCTTCAAATGATAAACAGCTCCATATGATTGAAGATGGAGAGCATGTGATTACTTGTCATTCGAGTAGGTATGAAGCTTATCCGATAATTGAAAAATTCATAAAACAGATCACACAAGTAACTTAGTATCTCATACTCCTCAATGTTTCAATGGCAATATCCGGGTAATCTGTTATTAAACCATCTATCCTCATTCTAACAAGGTGTAACATTGTGCTAGAATCATTGATTGTCCAAGGAAAGACTTGAATATTATGATTGTGCATCTGATTGATTAGTTCTGAGGTAACCATAGTATGTAGTGGATTTAATGCTTTAGCCTTCAGATCAGATACATATTCCACTAAATCCTCCATTGGTTTACTTACTAATACAGCAGTAGTAATTGTGGGATCAACCTCGTGCATTGCTTCCAGAGTCCCATGTAAAAAGGATGAAACAACAACATGATCAGTCATCCTCTTTTCTCTTACAAGTTGTACAACCTGCTTCTCTACATCGGTTACCTTTAATTCAATATTCACACGAATTTTCCCATGTGCATGTTCAAGTACCTCACTCAGCAATGGGATATGTTCGTGTTGACCTGCATCCAATTTTTGAAGCTCCTTCAAAGACAATTCAGCAATAGCACCTGTTCCATCTGTGGTTCGGTCAACCTCATAATCATGGATACATACTAGATATCCATCATTTGTTTCATGAACATCTAGTTCAATCATATCTGCTCCAAGTTCAATTGCAATCCTATAAGCCAAGAGTGTGTTCTCTGGCGCAAGTCCAGAAGCTCCTCGATGCGCAATTATAATACATTCTCCCATGTAATAGCCGCCTAAAAACCTGGTTTCAATCATCATTTCGCGCAAGACCTGTTCCGCCGCACCTCGGACAGGTTTCTGAATCAATCATTCCATCCCCCTCGCAGTAGTAGCAATCATCATGAGGAATATCTAAGGCTATGTCAACTCCTTTAGCATATGCAAAACCGACTGCAATCTCGACAACTGACAGGAACATTATAAATAATGAGGGAAGGTAGAGGTTGGAAAACACGAGCAATATAAAAAGTGAGATGATGAAGAGAGATGAACCTGAGAGTATGAAAAATAAACCTAATTGAAATCGACGCATTGAATTATCTTCCCAAGTAATTTCGATGGTGCTCTAAGTTTGTACTGATGAACCAAGAATTAAATTCTTCTAATTGCTCTAAATACATTATGGCTGTACACAATATATCGAATAATTTCACCCTAAGAGATAAATCTGAGTGAATCAGTAGTGTGATGAATCAGGGAGATTGTATTAGGATGTCAAGAACTGATTTCTTTGCAAAATATACCCAAATCTATGCCAAAGCACGGGCACGAGAAATCGTGCCTGAAGGACCATTTGTCAGACAATTAAATGATTTGCCTAGAAGAAACTATGATGTGGGAATTTTCTTCAAACCTAATCGATCTTCTCGCTGTGTACAGATACACCTCGGAAATCCAATTCCCATGTCAATTTGCATGGAAGAAGGGTTCCTTGAATCTGAAGATACAACATATCTAAGTAGGACTATTCTATCAAGTTTCAAAACTTTGGATTTTCTCAAGTGTGTGATATCTGCAGGGAGAATATTAGAAAGTAAAGAAGAACGCATTGAATTCCTCAAAACTGCACAGAGAATTATTGAGGTATTAGTTAGAAAGGCAAAGAACGTCATGCATCAAGCTGAATTCGAACCATTTCGATTCGATAAATGTGTAGTTACTTTACAGGAATTTCTTGTAAAGAAATTAAAGATGGATGAGGTCTCAGTCGAAGCAGCTTCAATTCCATTCTACGTGGCAAGCCCTGAATATATTCTTCTAGCAAATGGAGACCTCATCGTAATCCATGACGAACCGCGGGTACCTCAAGGAGAGTTTCATCTTGTTGGAGGAATTGGATATACTTTTGATAAGACAGAAGGAGCTGTGAGTGAAGGAAGGTTATTCAGAACAACTGCTGATTTGTCATCAATGGGCATAAATGAAGCCTATATCGATGGGATGATTTCTCGAATCACTGAAGATTTCCAAAATACAATGCACTCTCTCATCTTTGCAGATGTATGGAAAAAAGGGATGATGAAACCTGTTGGAGTTAATTTCGGAGGAGATCTTTTAGTAAAAGCAGAACCTAGTAGTGAGATATGGACTGGTGTCTTCGAGGTATATGTGAAATCGCCTACTTTATGAAGTAGATTCCATACATGAATGTAGTGTCATAATAATAGAATATCAAAAGAATCGATTGCAATAAACACAGCTCGATAAGCATAGATTCTGAATGTGTATCTAGAAGAACCAGAATGGGTCGTTGATAACGATTCGTGGAAATCTATGATAGCATTTGGCCCAAACGAGGATAAGAGGGATGAAAGCGAATCTATTGTTAGAGTATCTACACCATTCCCAGCCGCTAGTTTGATGTCGTTATTTAGAATATCAAAAGTTTCATAGACTGGTGCAGGTCTATCCTCAATATCTGTATCATTTCCAACATCACCTAATCGCATCGTCCATTTTGAACCCTTGATGGCAACAGATTCTGAGTAAGATTCCACCAGATATGCTTCAACATCACCACGCATCTCAAGTGAAAATCTTGATCGTGAGCAAGATACTTGAATAGTATCCCATAGATTCAACGAGCTTATAGAAACACCAGCAAGTCTCATTGCTACATTATCATTATCCTGCAAATCATCTAGGACAAATGATTCAATAAGAATTCCCAATTGAATTCCTAGATTAGATGCTTCTTGAGCGAGTAGTGTAGATTCTTGATCGATGACTGAAACATCAGTAGAATAGATTGAAGATCTCATGAGACCTGTAAATCCAATTAAATCCAAGCTTCGAGTATGAAACATCAGTTTCTGCCACTCTTGTTGTGAGAGAGTCAAATCAAAGATAACAGTTGAGGGGTAGTTAATTATGCCATCAAGACTCTCGGTAAGATTTGTTATTGCATTCCGATGAGATGTAAACACTTGTCGAATAACATCAGTAGTTCCAATTGCTGTTGGTGTTTCTCCCACAAATAGGGCTCGGTCAGAAGTAAGAGTAACTGTATATAAAACAGATGATTCATTTAATGCATGCAACCATTCAGTTAGTTTAAACCATGAATCATCATCATTCTCGAGAACCCGAAGATCCACTCCGAATTGACTTACTTCGAGGTCGGATATTATCGATGGCGTTGGGTTGACATACGAATAAGGAAAATCGAAGTCAGCCAAAGGTACACCCAAAATTATCTCAGGTATTGTAGAAGTAGATGTTGCTGCAATTTGAATCTGTCCCATTACAATGATTGATACTGGGAAAGTCAAGCTTAGCATATTCATCAGAAGAATGTAAGCTATACCCTTCTTACCTGCCTGACGTAGATTTCCTTGCGGTCTAAATCGACCGATAATGAAAATGGAAACAACTGCAACGAGGTTTAAAACTACACAGAATACAAATCCTCTAACCAATAAACTAAGCATACTGAAAAAAACACTAGAAATCACTAAGAAGACGAAGTTCCATGCAGAAGTTCTATTTCGATAGAATGCTCGAATCATCAAGGGTAGAAAGATCATTAGTGGAAGAATATACAGAGCGATGGGCATCGAATCAAAAAAACCAACTCCATTTAGACTCATCCTAATAGTAACAGACAACATCGCAAAGAGAATTAGTACCATGTTAATTGAGAGAATTGCTGTGATGTAGAAGTGCAGGTACTTGTCAAGTCGTTCGTTTGAATTAATTTGCCTTCGAAGTCTTCTACGTTCATGGATAATTCGATTCATGAATAGTCATTCTTCTGCAAATTCCAATACTGATAAGCTTCTCGGATAGGTTTCTCGAATGACCGTAAGGATGAAGTGTGGGTGATTTTCCATCACATCAGGTTATTGATTATGTATGATGTTGCAGTCATTGGAGCTGGCCCCGCGGGATCAACTGCAGCCCGATACTTGGCAAAATTCGGGATGAAGGTATGTCTCATTGATAAAGACCGATTTCCTCGAGACAAACCTTGTGGAGGAGGTTTCTCTCAACGGCTCATTGATGACTTTCCATATTTACGAAAACGGACAGATGATTTCTTAAAAGGGATTGCACGAGTTGGTGTGTTACATTCTCCAAACCGTCGAATCAATCTTCAAGGACGAGTTGATATGGCGGTAACTCTTCGAACTGATTTTGATAATGTCTTATTTGAAAGCGCTATCGAACAAGGATTGGAACCAATTATTGGGAAGAGAGCTGTATCAATTAGAACTTATGATAGAGAATGTGAAGTCCAACTCAAAGGAGGACAATCTATTAGAGCATCAGTCATAGTTGGATCTGATGGAGTTTCAAGTTTAATAGCACGAGAAACCGATCTCAATCGAAAATGGAATAGTTCAAAACTGACTGCATGCAGAGTAGTAGAAGTTCCTACAAAGTATGATGACATAATTGATAGATACTCTGAGGATTTGTATTATCATTTCTTTGCAAATATTGAAGGATTTCCAGGATACGGATGGATATTCCCAAAACAAGACACAATCAATATAGGACTTGGAATTGTAAGTACGCATGCAAAAGGATTACCAAAAATTTTCGATTCATTCGTTTCGTACTTGAAGAAAGAAAATCTATTGATGGATGATTCAGATATCTCACAAGCAAAAGGTGCGCTTGTACCAACAGGGGGACCACTAGACCGATCATATCGTAATAATTGCTTATTAGTTGGCGATTCAGCAGGCATGGTTAGTCCGTTAACAGGTGGAGGAATCGCATATGCCATGAGCGCAGCCCGTTTTGCAGCTTTAGTTCTAACCCGAGCACTTGAACTAGAAGAGTATAATACACTGGCGCTGCATAACTATGAACAACTTTGGAGAAACGATTTTGGTAACGAATTCAAAAGGCAGCTACTTGCCCAAAGGTTGTTTACCAGTCCATTTACAAATCTTCTCTTTGAAATTGGAAGAAGAGATAAGGGACTCCAAGAGATAGTATCGAATGGTATGGCTGAATCTTCGCAAGAAGGGATTGATTTAAAATTACTAACCTTCAGAACTATGTTCGTGTGTTTGAAGGCTGCATTGAGGATATAGATATCTTTGATTTTTTCATTTCATCATAAGTAATAAATGGCAATGAAGATAGTAAATCATATTCCGCTTCTCAATAATTGAGAGAGAGAGGAGATTTAAAATGGATAGACCGTGGTACAAAAACTACGTAGAAGGCACCCCACACGAGATCAAGATTCCTGAAGGTCCATTATGGAAAGGTCTTGACGATGCTGTCAAGAATTACCCGAACAATATTGCACTTTATTTTGAAGGAGTCACGGTCACATATCGCGAATTAGGAGAGCTTGTTGATCGAGCGGCTAATGGTTTTGCGAAGTTAGGGGTAAAGAAAGGGGATAGTATAGCAATTATGCTAATTAATTGTCCTCAATTTGTAATATCATACTTTGGTGCGCTAAAGTGTGGAGCAACTGTCACACCTGTAAGTCCTCTGGCTATGCCAAAGGAACTCAGAATATTCTTGCAAGATACAAAGGCAAAAGTCATAGTTGTTTTGAACTTCTTCTATGCTGTCGTTCAGGCAGTCCGTGAAGAATCTAGTTTGGAGAAAGTCATTGTTGCTGCAGGATGGGATATGATGTCAAAGATCAAACAGATCTTGGCTCCCAAGACAGTATACAAGAAAGAGATGAAGCATGTTCCACCTTTGCAGGAAGGAGATATCTTATGGAATGACTTCATTGCTGACACAGTTCCAGAAGTTCCAAAGGTTGACATCAATCCAGCAAAAGATATAGCTGTGTATCAGTTTACTGGGGGCACAACAGGTATCCCGAAGGCTGCAATGCTCACCCATGACAATCTGAAAGCAAACTGCGAGCAATGTGGTGCTTGGATGGAAGCAATAGCAGAGAAGGGTAAAGAGTCCTTTGTTGCTGCTCTACCACTTCAGCATATCTTTGGTCAGACAATCTCCATGAATCTGGCTATATCATGGGGTAGCAAGATTATTCTCGTTCCAAATGCGAGGGACATTAAACACTTACTAGAATTAATCAACAAGCAACGACCAACATTCTTCCCCATCGTATCAACTCTAGCTATATCTATCTATAGCCATCCAGACGCTTCTAAGTATGACCTGACATCATTGAAACTTTCAATTGCAGGAGCTATGGCACTTCCACCAGAAGTGACTCGGAGGTTTGAAGAGGTTACAAATTCTATAATTATAGAAGGTTATGGTCTTAGCGAAGCTTCTCCAGTAACTCATGCTAATCCACTTGATAAAGAAAAGAGGAAGATTGGTTCAATTGGATTACCCTTCCCAAGTACAGATTGTAAGATTGTCGACCTAGAAAACAAATCAAAAGATTTAGCAGTAGGTGAGGTGGGAGAGCTTGCTGTAAAGGGTCCTCAAGTAATGGCTGGTTATCACAATCGTCCTGACGAAACCAAGGATGTTCTATCAAAAGAAGGTTGGTTATTCACTGGTGATATTGCTAAGATTGATGAGGAAGGATGGACATACATTGTCGATCGTAAGAAGGACCTCATTAATGCCTCAGGATACAAAGTATGGCCAAATGAAGTTGAAGAAGTACTCTTTGAACATCCAAAGATACGCGAAGCTGCAGTCATTGGAATTCCTGATGAAACAAGAGGTGAAACTGTCAAAGCATTTGTAGTGTTAGAACCTGGACAGACAGCAACTGTTGAAGAAATTAGAGCTTTTGCTAAGGAAAAGATGGCGGTGTACAAAGTCCCAACTCATGTTGAGTTTGTACCAGATCTACCAAAATCACAGGTTGGCAAAATCCTAAGACGAGAACTTCGTGAAGAAACAAAATAGAAATTGAAACGGGTGGTATGATGATGCCACCCATTAACTTTTTTTAATTTATCTCAAGAGAGAATTAAAAGCAAGCAAGATACGTTAATCACGAGGATGAAATGCGTCAGTTTCATAGTTCTCGAGGAGAGCCTGAACTTCTGGTCTTCCAAGAAGCTTTCGTCGAGTCTCAGACATATTATTGATGACACATCCAATTCCTACAACCTGTGCACCTAACTTTTCAATCATTTTCTTTGTGGCAAATACTGATGTACCTTGAATTAACCAATCATCAATGATAACAACACGATCGCCAGGGTCTATTGAGTCAGCAACCAATGCTAGTTGCCGGTCAGCAAATCTATTCGAAGGCAGCATCTCAACCTCTCTATGATATCCCTCAGGAACATAAGCAATAGAGCGAGCTGGTACAATACCACATCCTAAATAATATGCAATTGCACTTCCTAGAGCAAGACCTCTTTGCTCAATACCTACTACTTTGTTAGGTTTGACTTCTACAAAGGGTTTGGCTAGCTTGGCAACAGCTTCGTGGAAAACATCAGGGTGTTCAAGAAGCATGCTAATATCACAAACTGCTTTTCCGGGTTCAGGCCAGTCGCGAATCACTTCAACATACTTTGTAAAATCTATCTCGGTCATAGTAAGACCTCTTAAGCTAATGAAGTCTATTTATGTCTTAATACTTTCTGTATTAATGAATTGATACAAAGACAGTCAGGTATTGAGACTAAACACGAAACAGTTAAACACACAATAAATGAAATTGTATCGAAGACCGCTAAGGGAGACTATAAGCTTGATAGTTCCTGGTACAACAATATCATTAACACTAATGCCCACGTACATTGAAGTGCGCGATAAGGGTATTGTCAAAAAGAAAATTCCACTCAAATCAAGATCCTATGAGGATGTGAGTTTGGAACTTCAGAAGTATTTTAGGTATCTTGGCAAGAGATTAGCTCCAGGCGTGTTAGAAGAGGTCTTAGATAGAATAGGTCTACCGAAATCTCGAAAAGTGATACAAGAGCCAGAAGTGGTGATAGAACCGGAACCAATTCAAGAGGAACCAATTGTAGAAATAGAAGAAGAAATACACCTAGTTGAAGAACCTCCCAAAGAACGGAGTTTCTTCAAGAGAAAAGAAAAGAAGAGAGAGGAGAAAGAGGTAATTGCAACCTTCGTAGAGAGTGATGGTATCAGTGGAAACGAAAAAGGAGTTATCTCTGCAGATGATTTTGATGATATAACTGATGCACTTCAGGCTGTAGAAGCCCTTAGCGACTCATTCATGGCTCCAAGTGCAAAAGATCCTTCGAAGGAAGTAGTAAAGCCAGTACCAAAAATCAGTATCAACATCGAGGGTCAAGAAGAAATTATTGCTTCAGAGAGTACTTATGCAAGAGCACCTGAACTTGAATCTCAGATGTCTCCTTCTGAAGACAACATAATAGAGCTAATTGCTGAAACAGTTGAAGAAGAGGATGTTGTGGAAACATATAAAGAACCAAAGCCACACATGACAACCGCACACCAAATCAAACCAGTAGTTAAATGTAAAGCTCTTCTACTTGGAGAAACCGGAGTTGGCAAACGGACCCTTGCGATGAAAGCAGGTCTGACTGCGTTTGTTTCTAACGAAGATTCAGGCGATGTATCAAAATATATTTTTGAAAAAGTGATTGATGCTGTAAATCACAGAGTTGATTTGAATGTCTGGTCATTTGACCTTGCAGTGCAAGAGAAACTCCCCAGAAAGGAATTTTATAATGGTGCAGAATTATTATTAATAACATACGCAGCCTCAGATAGATGGAGCTTTGAGAGCATTGATTTTTGGCTCAGAGAGTCAAGCATCTCATGCGAAGTCACTCCACCTATTATTGTTGTTGCCAATAAAATTGATCTCCGTTTAGATTTAAGGGATGATTCAGGTGAGGAACCTGTAAGCTATAATGAAGGATTCCAGTATGCAGAAGAATTAGCAAAGAAGTTAGGTGCCGAAGGAAAACTTCATCCAGTGGCATTTATTGAAACATCAGCTCTAACTGGGGAAAATATCGACGAGGTATTTAAGACCGCAGTAGAATTATTCGAAAATAGTCTTCAATGACAAGTATCATAACAAGGTTGATAGGATTATTTAACTCAGAGAATTCATATAGTCGTCTTGCATCGCATATCCTGCTCTGAAATGCTAAGAATAAACTTGAAACTCATTAAGTGGTGATTACATCGGTAGACTTCTGTGAGAGTTGTGGAAAAGAAATGGATCCTCTTAAGCCTGCAAAGAATTTAGAGGAGAATTTCTTTAATGATTCACGGCAGAGTATGTCCATCTGTTCAGAGTGTTTCAAGAAACGATTCAAAATTGTGACAAAGAAGAGGAGTGGGTATGGTGGAACCATTTATGAGATTGAAGAGCGACCCCCTCCCAGATTTGGAATAGGGAGCCAAACATTTTCGTGTCTGAAATGTAATTGGGTTGCTTGGACCGAAGAAGGACTGATAGCTCATATAAAGAAAAAACATCCATAGTTCAAAAATAATATGTTTATGTATTCATGGCTAATTGATCATTTTCTTTAATGATTTCATGTCCACTGATCTTAAGACCCTTAACTCGACGAGCTGCACTTTCTAACATTCCCATTCTGTAAGTAGCAGTTCTAGGGCCAATTGAGTGAAGCCATCCAAGACTTGACATATCCAATTTTGTATTCATGTTGAAATACACTTTCAGATCAGACGCGATTTCCTTAGAACGCTCAAACATTGAAGCAGTAAGACCAAGGCTTGGGGCGGCAAATCCGAAAAGTACCCAAATGAAAATGAATGCATCACTTCCAAAATAATCGTAGAAGAATATGAATCCTGAAAGAATCGGTTGCAACAGGGCAATAATGACTAAGATAAGCGATAAATGCTGGGTGGCATCATCACTGCCGAGTCCTGCGATTCCTATGACATCTTGATCTGGTGGATAAAGATAGACAAGTACACTTCCTGAAGCCGTTCCAACTATTATAGATGAAACAGAAATAAACAAAATATAATCAAGTGCTCGTTCTTGCCAAATCTGAGGGAAACTTACCAATGATTGTACTATAAACGAGGTTAGTAACAGCAGAGCCCCCACAATGAATCCCTGCCAGCTAAAGAATTCATATTTTCTTGCCATTATCTCATCAGACAAAGAATAAATGCACCTCAAACTATTCTACAACCAGATAAGTGTCAAAACTGATAAAGGTTTCTTATAAGCTAATAGAAGTTTTTCCTCTTCACAATTGAAAGGCCGTAAAGCAATTTACTTAAGTCATGACCTTTTTCTATAGTACAATTCTTGATTCTTAGAAGGAGTCATTTATTAGCATTCATGATTCTGAACAATGCATCGCGTAAGATAATAACGGAGTGGGTTGAATTGAATGACAACGCAATCATTGACTTGCAATCTGTTTCTCGTGTCTACAAAATGGGCGAGATAGAGGTACATGCCTTACGAGGTGTATCCCTTCAAATTAAACGCGGACAAGCAATCGGTATCATGGGACCCAGTGGATCTGGTAAGACCACCCTGCTAAATTTGATTGGAGCCCTTGATAGACCAACTAGTGGAACCGTTGTCATTGATAACCTTGATATAACTAATATGTCAGAATATGAGCTGACCAAGGTCAGAAGAGACAAGATTAGTTATGTTTTTCAATTTTTCAATTTGCTACCTGTATTGACTGCATACGAGAACATTGAATTGCCCTTGCTTATTTCAGGTGTCAACGAAGACACTCGAAGAGAGAGAGTGGACCATCTCCTCTCTTTGGTAGGTCTCGCTGAGAGAGCTGAGCATCGTCCAGATGAGTTGAGTGGCGGAGAGCAGCAGAGAATTGCTATTGCACGAGCATTAGCCAAACCTGAAGGTTCAGCGAGCTCAATCATAGTACTAGCGGACGAACCTACTGGAGACCTCGACTATAACACTGGTCAAGAAATTCTTGATATACTTGTTTCGCTTACCAAAGGAGAAGGAGGAACTCTCATTACTGTGACCCACGATCCTGAAGTAGGAGAGCAGATGGATTATGTTTACAGAATGCGCGATGGTCAAATAGAAAACCCTCAATGAGGAACTGAGACAATGGCTGCCGTACCTGTCGGTTATGAAGCATTTCATAGCCTTCGTCGAAAGGCTGTAACCTTGATATGTTTCGTACTTGCATCGACAATGGCGATAGGAATTACAGTATATGTTGATTCTTATTCTATCCATGAATGGGATAAGAATCTCGATGTTGGTGATATAGCAATTAGAGTTTCCGGGAATCTTATTGACTCCTATGTTGATGATATTAGAGATATTCGTGGAGTGACAAAAGCTGCTCGTCTAACAACTGCGGGTGGATCAGTGAGTTACGAGATGAATATCACGGGGATACCGGAAATATATAGTAGGTGGGGGCAATTCCTAGCTCCCGATGAAGATTTCATAGAAGCCTTCCCGAACTATATAACTCTAATAAAAGGAAGGTTTCCTGAAAACGTAACCGAGATTTCAATTGAAGAATCAATGCAGGAACTCTTTGAACTGGAACTTGGTGATGAACTTCTCGTGAAAATAGGTGCGCGAACTGAAAATTGTATTGTGGTTGGCGTCTACAAACATCCAAGTGAATATTCATCACCATACTATTGGGATTACGAGAGCATTGCGGTAGTAATTGCTAGTTTAATTGATGTCTATGAAGAACACACTGAGATTTTTGTTGATGTCGATAGAACAAAGCTCTCGGCATTTAATCCAACCGCGTCACTTCAATACCTAAATAGAATTGATGAAGATATCAGAAAGGTTGATCCGTTATATGGAAATTATGGCTATTACTCATATATTCATGTTAATGATAGATTAGCTTCTGGAGTATCGAGTTATATCTATTGGGTCCAGAGCCTACGAATTGGTGAGATGCTTAGGTCAACAAGTGTTCTCCTTCTAGTAGTACTTGTAACATTCTTATCAATTCGATATAATGTCAATGAACGAAGATATGAGGAGAGTATTTTGCTCTCGAGAGGTGCTGCACCAGGAGATCTAGAGAGAATAGTCACCAGAGAGATTCTAGTGCTATCAATAATATCATGCTTTGTCGGAATTCCAGTAGGACTGCTTCTAAGTAGAGTTGCTATTTCTGCAATCGGATATTTTACTTTCAATCCTGCACTTGTCATTTCAGAACCAATTCTTATCAGTCTTGAGTCATTGATAATTACTGCAATAGTATCTATCGCTTTACCGATGTTAACATTGGGTGGTTATCGTGCAATCTATTCAACAAAAAAGAATGTTGAGGAGCAAAGAGG
>SDOA01000068.1 GCA_004524595.1 Candidatus Thorarchaeota archaeon
ACCGGAGCTCCACCTCTAAGTGGCATTTTTGTCCAGCCCATCTCTAATAGATCATCAAGTGATACAAGAGACCCAGATCTACCTGAACCATTGACGCTGATGGGACTCTTTCTTCCAGGAAGATGAATGAGTGCAAAGGCATCACCACCGCAACCCGTACTAAATGGTTCGACAACATCCAATACCGCTGCAATTGCTACTGCAGCATCTACAGCATTGCCTCCTCTTATGAGAATTTCAATACCAGCTTGGGTTGCTAGTGGCTGAGAAGATGCGGCGACTCCGTTTTTTGCGACAATATCAGAACGACCTGTTACACGACGCCAATACACGTACTAAGCCTCCATAGGAAAACCTCGAGCCTTCCAACCCTTGATGCCTTCCAATGGGACGACGATATCATTTACGTCAAGCTTCTTGAGTAAGCTTGCAGCAGTTGTGCTTCGATTACCTGAGGGACAGATTATTGCATGTGCGCCTCCTTCAAGAGAGAGTTCGTTTCCAAGTCCAATCTGAGTTAGTGGAAGGTTTTGAGAACCGGGAACATGTTCAGTATCAAATTCATGTGGCTCACGAATATCTAAGACTTGAATAGATTTGTCAGTGATTCTCTGTCTTAATGCATCTATTGAAATGCGGGTAATAGTTTCTAATTCCAGTCCTTTGACTAGCCAACCAGATATCCCATTTCGTAAGAAGCCAATGATATTATCAAGACCAACGCGAACCAAATAGCTCCATGCCTCTTCTAAATCACTCTTCTCATTGAGTATCAGTGAAATACTATTTTTCGAGTTCAAGCTCCAGCCAGTTAGAAGACCCATATTGGTAAGAGTAAGATTGATTGTCTTAGGAATATGCCCTTCAAGAAAATTCATAGCAGGTCTCGTATCTACTGCCTGATGATTATCATCTTGAAGTAATTTCTTGAAGTCTTCGATTTCTAATTCAACAAGAGACTCCAATGAATTGAGCAGAGGCGGACCATCAGTATTCAACTTCTCGCATCTTTTAAAATATGGGGCTCGAGTCAGACGTTGATTAACCTTTGCGTCAATAAAGTCTTCTTCATTCATATTTAGCCAAGGATTATGCAGTCGCTCGTACCCAATTGTTGAGAATTCTCTATCACCAATAGCACCCCCACAGACAGAACCAGCTCCATGTCCAGGATGAATCACGATTCCATCATCCAAAGTAAGAATCTTCTCAGTCAGGCTTATGTATAGTTTTCGTGACATCTCTGCATGTTTATTCAAATCTACTAAATCAGTACGACCTACTTCATTAACAAAGATTGTATCGCCAGTGAAAATCACAATTGGTTCGGGGCCACTAGTGGTATCAGAAACAACATAACACATACTGTCGTCAGTATGACCTGGTGTCTGTATACAGTTAACATTTGTTTTTCCTACAGCGATGGATTCACCATCATCAAGGTCATGTTCTCCAAATCCGAACTTTGTAGCATTACTATGAGCTATTTCACAATCAGGAACCAATGACTGTAATTCAAGAGACCCAGTCACATAATCTTCATTTCTATGAGTCTCAAAAATAAATTTTATTTCAACTCCGTTTCTCTCTGCTATCTCTTTGTATATTGAAGCATCACGACGAGGATCAATAACAAATGCTTCGCCATCAGAGGTAACAAGATACGATAGTGCTGCCAACCCTTCTGAACGCACGGTATGTATCCGCAATTGAAAACACCCTGTTAGCAGTAAGGTCATTCTATCTTTTAAGAGATAAGGTATAGTGATTCTTAAGTATCATGATGTCCTAGAGCAAAGATTAAACAGAATAGACTTCATAGGAAAAAGGGAAGATTATGTCCGAGAGCAACAACAATCGACTGATTAATAATGATGAGGGCATCATTGTCGAAGCGTCACTTGACATTTTGAAAAAAGCTGTCGAGAAAGTGTTATTTGAGTTTTCTGAGAAAATATACACAGCAGACGGAGTCAATAAAACGCCAGAAGATCAGATAATACCTACTGATTCAATTCTATTTGAAGAACATATCACACCTAGTCCTGCTCGTATAGTCATTATCAAAATTGACGATAATCTTTGGTATGTATTATCTACATCAGAACCACCAACAGGAGGATATCCTTCTGGAAGGGACGCAATGAGAGCGGCGCAAGCGGAAGTGAAACGTCTTCGCATCATTAAAGAGTACCTTTCAACACAAATGAATGTCAAAAAAGTTGAAGATGTTAGAAATTGGCAACCTGATATGAGAGCGGAAGCTGCTGATGTGTTAGACATTATCAAAGAAGCCTCGAAAAGATGGATTAATTAGTAATCAATTAGGGTCAATTTTATTAATTAGTCAATATCGCAACTATAAGGAGTACGACCAATGGAACGCGCTCGTAGTATTTTGAAATGGGACCAACGTTCTGAGATTGCAAAAACGAGTTTCATCATCCTGATAGTAGTTGGTGCAACCTTAGGTTCCTATGGTATTTTCACTTTGACAATGGGAACATCTACTCCACTTGTAGTTGTTGAGAGTAAATCTATGATACCAAATCTTGATATTGGCCATCTTCTCATTCTACAAAATAGAGCACCTGATAGAATTTATCTAAATGATATCATCGTGTTCAATACAGACTATCATAACAAACCTATAGTCCACAGGATTGTTGAGATCCAAAATGTAAGTGGTGAATTGAGATACTTCACAAAAGGTGACAATAATAGTCTCAGAGATCAGGGATATCGCGTGTATGAAGATATTATTGGTGTTGTTGTCTTAGCAATTCCTTATGTAGGATATGTGACATTATTTCTACACGAACCTTATGGTCTTCCTATTGTTCTAATCATATTCATCGCACTTCTTGTCTTACCCGAGTTTTTCTTTAAAGATGATAAAAAAGATGATGAATTGAAAAAACAATCCGAAGAAGATATCCCCAATATCTAAATGTAGGTTTTTCAATAGTTTCGAAGAAATATAACAGCAAATTTTGCCATGCAAATCCCCTATAACAAGGAAAAAAAAACAGCAGTGATTTGAGAGTTGAAAATTAAAAAACTGAGACCATTCCAAATTAATTCAATTTTGGGATTGTTACTCTGTGGAATTATGATATTCAATAGTGCCAATAGTATTCAAGCGATTCCTTCACCTACAGGATACATGGTTAATGATTGGGCAAATGTATTAACCTATGAAGAGGAGGATGATCTTGAATATGCTTGCCGTTATATCGAAGAGCAAACTACTGTTGAAGTTTTTATTGTCATAACTGATGACCTCGAAGGTGAAGAGTTCAATCGCTATTCATACCTTCTCTTCAATGGATGGGGTATGGGAAAGGATGATGTGAATAATGGGCTATTACTAATCCTATATTATTGGGAGAATGAGACCCATTTTTCTTACAATTTTAGAGTTGAAATTGGGAGAGGACTTGAAGGCGCTATTACTGCATCTGAAGCAGCAAGAATAACCAATGACAATATAACATTCTGGTTTGATTGGGCATATTTCTATGATGGATTCTATGACGGACTAGTTGAGTTTTATAACGAATTCAAAGATGACCCTAGTGTCCGCAGTCAAATAGGCGATACCATGGGGCTTGCAGCATTTCAGCTCTGGGGTTATGAGAATCCTCTAATAGCAGGCGCGATTATTGCTGTTGGACTGACAACTATGTTCTACCTCTTTCAATTCTCTTTGCACAGAAGACAGTTTGTCTTATTCCCAATTGTTGGAATGGCATTACTATTATACATGGCGTGGTGGTGGGATGATTCACTCCTTGTATTAGGTTATGCAATTGCTATAGCTATAGGAGCAACTATGACAATTAAAGGAAGCCATAGAATTCGTCCTGGAGGGGGTCGGACAGAGGGTGGTGGTTATACATACTAGAAAGGAGAAACTAAAATGGAAGGAAAACAAATCGCGTGTATTGTGGTACTTGGACTTGTAATTGTTGGTGTAGGATTTTCAGCCTCAGTAATTATGACATATAATGACTTGGTTGCTGCACAGAACGATGCAAAAAATAAGTGGACACATATTCAGATTCAATACGAACTTAAGATTGCATTAATTCCACAATTGATAGATGTTGTACAAAATTATACCGCATTTGAACAAGAAACATTGACGCAAATTACTGAGCTTAGAACGCAATGGTTGAGTCTGAACAACAGTCCAAGCGAGCAAGCAAACATTTCTACACAACTGAATGTCGCTTTCGATGCACTTTTTGTGGCGATTCAAGAGAATTATCCAACGCTTTATGCTAGTGAACTCTATCAGGACCTGTTCGTTGAGATCACTTCAACTGAGAACAAAATAGCAATGGCGAAACTGGACTATAATGATGCCGTCACTGAATACAACACTAAACTCATGCAATTTCCAGGAAACATTGTTGCAGGGATATTTAGCTTACAACCTATGATTCTATATGCATCAGGATAGTTGAGAGAATACAATTCCAAATAACCTAATTCAATTGATCTAAACAAACAATTCATCAATTAGACCTGTTATTGCTTCAGCATATCCATGAGGAAGTATTCCAGCATTCGCCTCTTGTACAAATGTAGTGCCAGTTTCATCGTCGAATCTAAGAGTCAAAATCTTTGAACTAATTTCCTTAAGGATTGCATCAAACTTAGCTCCCTTAGTTTCAGTTGGTACAGCTATCATTGTGCCATCAACAGACCCATCATCAAGAATTGACTTCAATCTATTAGCAGCATAGAATGCTGCAACACCACCACTCCGATCCCAGTCCTTGACATTTGGAACATCTATGCCTATATATTTTACAACTCCATCCCTTTCTAATCGGGCAATCATTGATTTCTGTTTTTGAGAAGGTTCATCGTCAATTATTGGTTTAACTTCAACCCCGAGACGATCTCCAATAATTTTGAGTACTTCTATTAACGTATTTGTAACAACAGTACTAGTTAGTTTAATTACATAATCTTCCTGAGGTTCCGCTTCAGAGATTGGCTTTTCAAAGAGAATGAAATCCAATTGGGGAATCAGATATTTAATAGCTTCTCGAGGATTACCTTTAGAGTAGGAATAAGCTTCATCAATAATAGACTGGGTAAAGGGAAATAGTGGATCTGGGGGAGGTTCAATATTTTGAAGTTGCCAATACTTGCTCATAGTGTCTTTAACGAATAATGCGATATCATCTCCTGTGAATAATGCCAGTTCAACTGGAGCTTCCATTCTTGATCTCATTGGTCCATCAGCAATGTTGTAAACCCTTTCCCAAACATCACTAAGGCATGATGCAATAATTACGGTGTTCTTTGTTTCGTTGTAGATTCTTTTAAGAATCTCAAGGAAGTGTCGTTCACCCTGTTCTCCATATGAGTTGTAAGGTCCCTCCATTTCATCAATGAATAGCACAATTGGGACTTCAGATCCCTCAGTCAAAAGCTTGAATGTTGCCAAAGTAACATCATCTTCTTCTAGTATGGTCCTTACACCGAGTCTTTCAATCTCGTGCTCGTTTAAAGCATCCCCAAACAACCAGCGTCTGGCAAGATCCTGTGTCGCAGGGTCTAGACGATATCTTAGGAGAATTTTAACAACATCAGCTGAAATTCCCGGATAATCAACCAACAATCGCTCCAGAGCGTATGTATAATCATAGATTTCATGGGTAACTCCTTTAAGCCCTCCAAATTTCTGTATAAGCATATCAACTGTCTGTTCAAAGATTGCATCTCCCGCCTCATCGACAAGACAGGCATGAAGGTGAAGAGGAACACGGACTGGAGAAGGTGGAGAGGGAACATATACTGCCAAGAAATTACCAGCTGCAAAGTAATTCTCTTGGTCCTTCAATACCCAAAAAAGGTGCGTCTTTCCAGACCCTGCACCTCCCAGAACAGGTTGGAATCGTGGAGTGCCATCCTTCATGGTAAAGCGCACAGCTCGAAAGATTGCTCTATCTGCATCCTTGTGAGGATTAGGTACATCAATCTCATCTCGTGTGTCACCTCGGGAGACATACCGTGTGAGTGGGGGTTCATTTCTAAGAATTGAAAAGTACATCTCTCTATCAAAGTCGGAAGAATTGTAGTGTGGTGGAATCATTCTAATAAGCCTCCTAACTATCTTTGTTGATTGCATAAAGTCGATTTGAATCTACCGACAGTTCATAAATGAAGAGCATATCCCCATATTCTCTGACAAATGAATAGTGAATAAAACCAATCAGAGGATTAGGGCCTTCCCTTTACTTGAAATGTTGGGTTTGCTGAAATAAACTCATTCCTCAAAATGTCCATTACCAAGAGATTCTTGTACGTACCATCTAAGAATTCAGTTTCTCTTAGAAGTCCTACTCGCTTGAATCCTACTTTCTCATATGTACGAATCGCACGAATGTTATCTTCCATAGTATCCAAGTAGATGCTATGAAGATTAAGAATGTTGAAACCTATCCATAACATTACACGAGTTGCATCTGTCCCAAATCCCCTTGAGAGGTTCTTAGGATTATGAATAGAAATGCCAAACTCAGCTCTACTATGAGGTCTCCTAATATCTTCAAGATGAACCAAACCAATGAATTCATTGCTATTTTTATCGACTATGGCAAGCTCTAATAGTCTGTCTCTCCATGGATCAGCAATGCTTCTCTTCTCAAGCCAAATCTCCATATATCTTCTAGATCTAGGTAATGGAACTCCTAGGTATCTACGGAAATTAAGTGAATTCCAATGTGCAATGATAGTATCAAAATCAGATGTATCCAATGAGCGCAGATACACACGTTTGCCAAAGTACATATCTAAGTAAGAGAATCTTAGAAAATAAATCTGCCACTAGAACACATATGAAACACCGTGTGAGTATTTAATAGAAAGTTTATCATATATTTATTATAATTCAATAATCATTAAATCAAGTGAAGTGGAGTGGTTTTGAATTCAAATAGATAATTTCTTTGACCTAATACGATTTTTGATTATACTTATTTTTGTTATACCGATTGTTTTGTGTATAGCATGTGTGGAATTATGGGGCTTAAGAGGCACTAAAAAACAATGGAAAGAAATGAGCCCTGAGAAAAAGAGATCAGAGTACAAAGTTTGTGCGTTTCTCTGTGTGGTCATTTTGATAATGATCATAATAATGACTATTGTAATGACTTCTATTTGATACGAAGGAATTCGCAGATATCAGTGCAACAAAAAACAATGAACCAAACACAGTGAACCATTCTACAATTGGTCCACTAATTGCAGACTCAAGCCCCAAGCTAATAAAATCAATAGCAATTCCATAGACCGCAATTGGTTTGAAGAAGTGAGGATGCCAAATAAGAGATAGATTGACCAGTATAAGCACAATGAAGTTCAAAATGAAAAATAGTGAAGAGGCGGTGAGGTGAGGAACTCCTTGATCCTCCGAAAAGATTCCAATCATTATTAATGCAATCGCGGATAGTATGCCAAATATCTGGCCTATTATGAGCAGGTACACTTGGAAACGTCGTTCTGTATACCAGGTTCGTAAACTCATGAAGAAGGGGATTAGAGCTAATCCTGTAAGGATGCATCCACAATTGTAAAAATATGCTCCGAGAGGACTGTAGTCAAAGTTACCAAGTCTGCTTAGATAGTGGGTGAGTGGGCTATAAGGTGCAGGATAGAGTGCCCATGATATTATGGTGAATGTGCAATAGAACAATATAACTATGATTCCACAAACAGTGATCAAGGGGATTTTGCGAGTGTCGGTAGTCATTCAAACACCATTGTTTCTATGCGCAATTGCCTTCATAAGAATGCTGAAAATTTCCATGTGTAAGGGAGAAGCTCGGTGACTCCGAGAACTCAAATTATCATCAACTTATCCATGTACCAAGAGTGTGAAGATTAGTAAAGGAGAACTATTAGTGCGAGATTATTTGTATAAAGTAGTTGAACCATCATTGGTGGCAGGTATTGAGGTCTTTGCCCGATCAGATGTATGGATGCGATTAGATAACCTTGTTATTGCATGTAGCAATTTCATCATTGGTCCACCATTTCTTATGTACGATTTTCATAACAGTGAGAGAAAGTACTCAATATGTTATCCAGTGACAAAAAAAGTGGAGGATTCTTTTGTATCTACAAAAGTGCTAGGGCGCTTTGAAGTCTATTCGATTTTTCATTACGGTTCTCATGATAGTATTGATACAATACTTTGTTCGTTCATTAACATGTTGAATAGTATAGTCGATACATCAGACATTACCATCAGGGAAATCTATCATGAGTTCTATCCCGAGAATAAATCAGAAAATACAACGGAAATACAAGTGCTGATTCCATTTGAAAGAGAATGAATCATTTGCTTCGTATTTGCTTAGCATTTCATTTTGGGCTGCAAAGATGTGTTAAATTTTTGTGAAAACTAAATAATTGCAGTCCGGTGCTAAGAAGGGCACCGGACCCTGAGGAGAGAGTGTCTTTATTTCACCAGGTGGACCTACCTTATTTTTTGAACAACCTATGGAGTGATTGAATCAGGTGAATATAAGATGCTGGTTTCACGCCATTCATAATTGCATATGATAGAATCCTTAAAACAGGAAATAACTATAGTAAAACAATACTTGAAGGTGAACTCGGTGAAGAAGATACGGCCAATTAAAAAAGTGCTGCGGAGTATTACTACATCAGATGGAGCAGGAGTTCGACTAAGACGAGTTTTCAGTAATAATGAAACAGAACTGACAGACCCATTCCTTCTTCTTGATTTCTTTGGCTCTGATAATCCAAATGATTACATTGCAGGTTTTCCTTGGCATCCACATAGAGGTATTGAGACGATAACGTACATGCTACAAGGTCAAGTAAAACATGAGGATAGCATAGGTAATAGTGGGATAATTGAATCAGGAGACTGTCAGTGGATGACTGCAGGGAGCGGTATAATCCATCAAGAGATGCCAGGTCGTGTAGATGGAGCGATGATGGGATTCCAATTATGGGCAAATCTCCCAAGTTCCCATAAGATGATGCATCCTAGGTACAGGGATATTAAAGAATCAGATATTCCGAAAGTAGAAACCGACGAGGGGTGTGTTATCAGGATAATCGCAGGAGAATTTCAAAGCGCTTCAGGTCCAGTAAAAGAGATAGTAACAGATCCTGAATATTTTGACATCTTTGTCCCTGCAAATACAGAGTTTAGACATGTGACGAAAAAAGAGCATAATGTGTTAGCCTATGTATTTGAGGGAGAAGGAACCTTTAGTAATGATAAAACTATACAGACAGATAGACTAGTAATTTTTGATAGCGGAGATGAGATTGTTATCACAACCAAAGAGTATCCTGTCCGTTTCTTATTGATATCAGGAAAACCAATAGGTGAACCAATTGCTTGGTACGGTCCAATCGTTATGAATACGAGAGAGGAACTAGAGGTAGCATTTAGAGAGTTTCAAGAAGGAACTTTTATCAAACATAAATAAATCTAAACTCTTGGTAAATTCTTGAATAATCCTTATCTTATCCCCTGCTTAAATAAAAGTGAAGTTCATTATAGGACTGTTGCGCGCATGAAGACAAAATTGTTTATTGAACCGAAGGGAAAGGCAAGAGAGCAGGTTCAGTTAGAGTCCTCAATTCCTCTCGATATAGATCTATTTCGAAAATGGAGTACTTCTTGGATTCCAGTGAAGGATTTTAAAAAATGGAACAAGGAAAACTGGGATGACAGAGCATTAGGAGAGCTTCGAGAAGGCAAGATCTTCGAAGCAATAGATGTTGAGAGATCAACTCCTCTCAAGGGAGATTTGGTTGCATTCCGTTCTTATGTTATTGATAATTCCGGAGCAAAAAAGAAACATCCGATGATATTAATTGCCAAACTTAAGAACACATTGGAATTTAATTTTTTCAAAGAACACATGACATTGGATTCAGAACAAGAGAAAGAGATACGAGAGGCTCTAAAAGGTGATTTCTGGGTACCAATTTCTGTCTATCAACCTCAATTAGTTGACCGCAGACAAGTTATAGAGGTTGCAGATGTCCTTACGCAAGCAATACAGTATCTGAATGCTCTTATGAATAGAGATCCAGCATCAGAAGGACTTCCCAAGTTTGTTGAAACAGAGATTCTAACAAAATAGACAATCTATTGAGAAAAGAGAACTCTTTTCTATCTGTTTTATTTCTCTAGATAAGCAGTTGTACCATTGTGCGGCGGAGGCGATGCAGATTCCAGAGTGGAAAGCTACTTGGATTCTGTTATTAGTAATTATACTATCAAGCATATGTCCATCTTTGGGCGGAGATTGTTCTATCGGAGAGTCCAAACGACATATTGAGTCTGCTCATCGAATCAGCCAGAAAAATGAACCAAATCACAACATTGCTGAAACGACTGAGCTCTTGTTAGAAGATGATTTTACATCTGTTCCACTTGGCTTTGATACATCGATATGGAATCTATCAACTCATAGCAACCCACCAGTCATATGGGAAAACCAGGAATGGTTAGTTTTAGAGGGAGAACCAATTTCCTACTCCATTTTGAAGTCCGTAATTGAAACAGGAACCAACGTGATAGCAGAATTTAAGATAACATTCACCGAGGGTCTTTCCTATTTTGGAATTGGTTGGAGTGACAAGATATTAGATTCTGAAAATGAATGGCAAGCAAACTTCAGATTATCGCAAAACGCAGTTCTTATTGACTATTGGGATAATGAACTCTGCTTGGTAACTTACGTTAATGGAAGTAGAATTGCAGCGCCAGTTGAAAATCTATCACTTCGTAATGAGCACTTGTTTAGATTAGAATGGCATTCAACACTTGTTAAGTTGTTAATCGATAACGAAGAAAAGGTAGTCATTAGTCGGATGATTCCTCAGATTCCTCTTCCATTCATTGTTGCGATATCTGGTCATCATGAAAGAAGTGGATCTGACCAATTAGCTATCGATTTTGTTAGAGTATCACCTGTGAGTTTGATAGATCTTTTACAACCAGAGATCAATCTCATATGGCCGATAAATGGATCAGAGATCACACATCATGACTCCATCGACTTAGATATCAGCGGTTCCATTGGTCAGCTATTCTATTCTTGGGATGGTCAGGACAATGAAACTATTGACACACCATGGGATTTTGCAGTACCTAAAAATATAGGAACTCACAAACTTGAGGTGTTCGCTAAAAATATCTTAGGAGTTTGGAGTTCGAGAACATACTATTTCGATGTGATCCAACATCAGTTGGTAGTGACCTGTCCAAAAATGAGGGGAAATCCGTTGATAGATGGAGTCATCAATTCTGACGAGCAACGACAATCTGCAATCATTTTGGGTAATATAATGAATGAGAATAGAGATTTCGAGGAGATGACCATGTATATATCATTCCCAAAGGAATCGCTCTATATTGGAATTGAAACCAAACTCGCAGATAGATGGAACTCTCGAATATCTCTTTTACTCGACGGCGAAGGGGATAGTATTTGGGATGCTGATGTAACATCATTACCAAATGACATCTGTGTGACTGTTGGTACACCGAGTTCATATGGTCCGTTATGTGAGGTTTTTTCTCCATCAGGAAATAAACTTTCACACTCTCTCTTTCCTGGAATGATTGCATCAAGCTCAGCAGATGAGTATGGAAGTACTATTGAATTATTGTTCAATTTAGCAAATATCAATGGGAATGCAACGAAAGGAATTGGGATTGGTGTGGTTATTTCAAGAGGGGGATATGATTCATTCTACCCAACTTATCTAGGGTATGATATCTTTTCAGAACTATTAATAATTCGGAGTTCAGATGTTTATAATCATAATCCACTGAATTTATTGTACATTGTGAGTGGAAGTACAGCTGTAATACTGATTGTGATATTTAGCTCACTCTATGTTGTATCAATTAAGAGGGCAGTATCACTTAACAGGACTCTTGATGATGATGACCTTGAGAGGCTTAAGACGCTTCTGTATTCCTATGATAAAATCTCAATAGATCGCCTAAAACGCTTACTTGGTTTTGAAAGAAGTCGAGTTGAGAAGATGGTTCAAAAACTTGTAAGTAGAGGTTTAGTTGATATTTCAGTAATTGAATTTGAACAAGGATATATTAGAGATCTTCCTGAATTTAAAAAGAGGAGTGAAAACTGAAGTGATGGAGGAGAGGTGAAGTGAAATCAACTGGCAGACTACTTATCGCAATGATGTTATTCATTCTGATTTTACCAAGTATGAATTCTGAGAAAAATGTGATCACACAGAATAATGATTTTGTCCAAAGGAATATCGAAACAAGATATCTTCCTGTATCAAGTCTTGGGAATTCAGTATTGCATGATGATTTCGATTCATTTCCAGGATATAATCAATCACTCTGGAATCTCGAATCCTATGGAAATGGAAGTGTAAGCTGGATTGAGGGCGATCAATTTGTGATGAATGCCTCTCGACACTCTTTCAGGACTTTGACATCAATTCAAACATTTGAAGTTGGGCATGAGGTACTTATCAGAATGAAGCTGATTGAAGAAGATGCTGTAGTCTGTGTGGGATGGACAAATCATACACCGATTACTGAATATAACTATCTTTTTAGTAACAGCTCTGTTCTTTTTCAAGGCGCACATTCTACAGTCTTGCTTGAGAAGGTGTCAACTGATACCGGACAAAGAACTAGCAAAATGCTTTCCGGAATTGATTCATCAGTATTCCATGATTATAGAATGGTATGGAACTCTACCGTTCTGATTGCATATATTGATGATATTAGAATGGCAGTCATCGGAGATACAATGCCATCTGGGCCACTGCATTTTAAGATTGCCATCACTGAGAATAGGGACATAATAACAGAGGGAAGTGTCATTATAGACAGTATCACAATTCGCGAGCACCACTCTATGATAACAGAATCACCTCCCTTCATTTCTCTGGATAGTCCAGGAAACAATACAAGAAATCTTGCGGGAGATCCAATCGATATTACGGCAGTGGGACACAACGGGACTATTTTTTGGTCATGGGATGGAGCTACTAATATTTCAGGAGATGAGCATTGTGACATACGTTTGCCAGCCTCCGCGGGTGAACACACTCTTGATGTGTATTGCCTTGATGGCTACGGATATGAGATTTGGACTAGTGCTAGATTCGTCTTCAATACAATGGGAGAACCTCCTGCTTTAGTCGCAAAAAAGATGAGCAAGCCTCCAACAATTGATGGGATTATACTTTCGAATGAATGGCCAATTACTACACTACATTCTTTGGATCTTGTTAGAATGGATGGCATCTATTTTTCAGTTGATGTCATGATAGGTAGTGATGACAAGTTCATCTATCTAGCAATTGATTCACCAATTAAAACAGGTCATGATTCTCGTGCAGCTTTAATTGTTGATGGATCCTTTGACGGAGTCTATAATGGTAATAATGAAACTCCAACCATGTCCATATGGTATAACAAAGGTTCACCAGATGCTTGGGAAGGATATGATGAACTCCAAGCGATGGTATCTTCGGATGATGGTCATATTACATTTTTCAGACTTGCTACAATCCCAATTGGTTTCATGTCAGCATCGTCAGTAACTCCATATGGTGTGCATTATGAATTTAGACTACCTCTCTCAGAATTCAATGCACAACCAGGTTCATCACTAGGGATTTCAATAATGCTCTATCCCTCAGGAATGGGAGTGCACAACTTATTCTATCCCCTCCTATTTCCCTGGGAGAATGCCTCAAGATTAGCCGCATTAATTATTCCAGTATCAATATCGCCAATTATCACAACTATTGGATTATCTCTCAGTTTCGGAATTATAGCATTAGTCAGCTACTTTGGGTGGAAAAGAAAGGTAGCTGGGTCATCAACTATTGCAATTGAATCTGAGGAGTCCATGAGAATTCTTGAACTTATACAATCATATGATGAAATTACTCTAGAGAGATTAGCAGTGATGGTTCAACAATCTGAAACTGAAATTCGTGAAACGCTGCGCGAACTCAGAGAGTCAAATATTATAGATGTTGAAATAAACGATGATGGAACAATAAGACGTAAGTTGTGAGGTCTAATCTTGTGAGTCGTTGAATCGACATAGTCTACATACTATTGAATCAGGTGCTTCAATAAAATTCATGAGCAAATCACCAGGAGGTGTTTTTGGTATTAATTGAGTGGGAGGTCTTCCAGGTTTTCTAGTCTTTTTTGAGCCCGTGAATTTAATAGTAATAGGTCGAAAATCCTGTGCAAGGTTAACTATTGCAGACAGATGGTCACGCCAAGTACGCTCGCTACCCAAATCTAGGAGAAACTCAAACTCTCGATTTCCAAGAACCATCTCCAGATAACCAGATAAGCCACGTGGAGGATTGAAACAGATAACCAAAGCTGTGAGGATTATAGCACGAGAGCAATGGTCTGATACTCGCTGACTCTTACATCCTGCTACATCAAGTGATTTACAGAAATCGAAGAATAGCATCTTAGCCAAAAGCGAGTTATTATCATAAGTTAGATTTAGATTTTGAGAGAGTTCATCAAAACTGGTGTATCTAATTCCATCTGCTAGATCCTGATATATCTGATGAGTCAATGCTTCCTTCCATGAGTAGCGAATCTGATGGTATCTATTGACTGATTTCCAATCGGCATCACTGACATAGAGGGTCAGATACGCATCATTCATTTTTCCTTCATATGAAGCACGAATATCAGCAAGATCTATTGCAACAGATATTCTTTCGTTTCCCACAGGAAATTCTGCACGGAATCGTTCAGTGACTATTCCTTGATAGTCAACAAAAAATAAGATCTCCTCATCAAGGAGTTGTGAGTCAGTTTTATTGGATGATATCTCAATCACAAGCTGACGGATATCATTTTCTTTAATGAGATGCCAAGAGAAATCAATTGCTCTGTAATGACCTGAAACTTCACCTAAAGAGGTCTCACGAATCACATCGAGTAGCATTTGGGGCAGTTCTTCTATATTACTCCATACATCAATTGATGCTCTAACAATCTCTTTCCTAGTCACCGAATCAAGAACTATCAATATATTCTGGTTGTTGATTATTCCAGCAAGCCACGAAGTCCGAGATCTCGAAGTACTTCTATCGAGAATAATTCCCAATCGCAGTTCACGAAGAATCTCAACTAAGACTTGGTCAAAATGGCAGCCAACTATCTCATTATCAAGAAGAATCGAGTGTTTGAGATTCATCTGCTCTCTTTGAAACTCACTCGGTGACATGATTCTATTCTGAATATTTTGTAGTAATGCCAATGCAGAATCTAAGGGACTTCTTGATGAATTGTCTGTCATCGTAGTTCATACAAACCTAAGTGTCTAATCAAACCTTTGACTGGTCTCTTACAGAAAAAGGACACAAGAATAATAGTATTGTCCCGTTATTGTTCAGTACTATCATCGGAATTTATGCAACGAGAGAGAATTGAACCGTAAAAAACTCTTATCATATTATTCGCGAATACAATTTTCACCTAAGTATTAGATGTAGCGTGGTGAAGTGATTGATAGATCTACCAATTCTAAGTATTGACTTGGAAGGGGCTCCAATTGATTATCTTCTAGACCAAGTACTTACTCCAACGGATGCAAGAATCATCAATGCAGTATCATCATTCAAAGAATCGCATGGTAAATATCCATCTGCTATGGAGATCCTAGATGAGTTGTCTAACTCCACAAGATTGAAGAAAACACAATTATATGATAGACTAAGTCGGCTTGCCATCAGGGGTTTTATCTCAGTAAAACTACTCCCTAGACCTAGGAGATATCAGGTCACAACAGATACAATCAATGAGGGTGTTCATAATTGGCTCCAAGAACAGACTTCCTCTTTGGAAGGGCTTGCCAATGAATTGTCAACTATTCAGAATTTTTTGAAAGAAATGGACACGAGTAAACTGACTTTAGCTATTGCAGACAAATTATCGATAAAACATCAATGAGCTCGAGGGCAAAAGAAAACATGCATAAGTGGTAGGGAGGGGACCCTCTCAATCTCTCTTATTATATGTATGACTTAACTAATGATAGAATGAAAAATGAGAGTTTTAATGGTGTTATACATAGTTCTCTGTCTGCAACGAAGCCCTAATATAGGTATAAATTTGCGCCCCCTGTCAGACATACCAACTTTCACGGAATTGATTGTCCGTTTTGGAGTATGGTGAAGATTATGAGAGACCCAACAGGTTGGATGCGTGACGAATATAATAAACTCGTCGAGCAGAATTTAAACTGGAGAATTCGAGAGCTTCAGGGTCCTAGTACCCCAAAGGCAAAGATTGATGGCAAGGAGGTCATCATGCTTTGTTCTAACAACTATCTGAACCTCAGCAATCACCCAAAACTCAAAGAGGCTGCGTTGGAAGCTATAAAGTCACATGGAGTAGGTTCAGGTTCAGTGCGCGCGATTGCAGGCACTATGGACCTTCACCTAGAACTGGAGAGGCGCCTTGCAAAATTCAAAGGAGCTGAGGCTTCTCTTACTTATAGTGCAGGATTTGCTTGCAATGAAGGCCTTATCCCACAGCTAGTTGACCAAGGTGATGCAATCATCTCAGATGAGTTAAATCATGGTTCGATCATTGATGGTGTTCGACTCACAAAAGCTACACGTTTCGTATACAAGCACAACGATGTCGCAGACTTGGAGAGAGTATTGATAGAGGCAGAAAAAGAGAAGCCAAGACGTATGCTTCTAATTACTGATGGAGTCTTTTCAATGGATGGAGACATCGCTCCTCTTGATGGTATCGTGAAGGCTGCAGAACCATATGGTGCGATGATCTATGTCGATGATGCTCATGGTGAAGCTGTCTTAGGAAAAGGTGGTAGAGGTATTGTTTCACACTTCAACCTCACACACAAGGACGTCCATTTTGAGATGGGGACATTCTCTAAGGCTTTTGGCGTCATGGGGGGTCATGTTTCAGGAAGCCGCGATATGGTGAATTACGCGCTGAATAAGAGCCGTTCATGGCTCCTTAGCGCTTCACATCCACCAGCAACAGCAGCAGCATGTATCGCATCAATAGATGTCCTCGAAACAGAAGAGGAACACGTGAAGACACTCTGGCGTAACAGAGAGTACTTCATCAAGGGTCTCCAACAGATGGGCTACGATACAGGAAAGAGCCAGACACCAATCATCCCAGCAATGACTGGTGAGAGTGCCAAGGCTGTTGCATTGAGTGACGGTCTCATGGAGGAAGGAATCCTCGCACTCCCAATCGTCTTTCCAATGGTTGCACGTGATGCAGCACGAATCAGAAATATGATGAACTCAGGCTTGACCCTCGACCAACTCGACAAGGCACTCCATGCCTACGAGAAAGTCGGCAAGCGTGTTGATATCATTTAGAAATTTGATGTGGAGCATCTCAGAAAGAGATGCCCACTTGTCAATTTTCATTTTCTTCTATTTGTTCAAATCTATCTCTTCCTAATGATGAAGATGATGACTACTATGAGAACGATTCCACCACCGCCTAGGATGAGCATCATGGTGAGATCACCAGTGGATGGAGTATCGGATGTCGTTGTAGTGTCAGTTGTACCTGCATCAGAGGTAGTTGTAGTTGAAGTTGTATCAGTAGTAGTTGTAGTAGTTGTTGTGGTCGTTGTGGTTGTAGTTGTCGGTGTGCTATCTTCAATTGTAACAGTGATTGTATCATCAGCCCTATATGCAACATGATCTCTCACAGTAAGCTCAAATTCGTATTCACCAACAGCCAGTCCAGAAACGTCAACTGTAATGGGACCGCCATTCCACCACTGAGTCTGGATTATGACACTATCACGCTTAATTTGATAATCACCAGGTGCATAGCTATGCGGAACCCAAGTGAACTCAGGAGTGTCAGTATACAGATCGATGACAATATCACCGGGTGAATCAATGGTCGGCCGCATCATATAGGCTATCTCATTCAGCCAGAGCTCGAAACTATCAGGATATGTTGTATCATCCATATCTTCATTGTATTGAGATATAGCAAACATATTGCACAGTGCTTGTCCTCCAGCACCAAGTAGAATTGCAGACTGGTTGGTTTCTATTGTCGGTGTGATACCAGCTAAAGCAGTCGCATTGTTGAGAACTGTAACATTAGTCCAGTCGGTAACGAAATCGTTTGAAGTTGAATCAAAGTAGTCTAAGGAGAAATCAACTGGTCGGTTGAAAACATTGTGAAATTCGTTCCACATGTAAATTGTTGGTGCACCATCAGTAATTCGCGCATCATCTCCACAACCTCTGAATCCAATATAGTGCCATAGCGGGACCGTATCAAAGCGGAATGCATAATCTCGCATTATGAGTTTCCCACCATTTTCTAGATGAGCTTGGATGAATTCACCGTCCACTGAAGCTGAGACTGAATTTGCATCATAAACTATTAGATCCCATGTTCGTGAATTCAGGCTGAGATTGAAATACAATGGCATATAAGTTAACATGAAATTGAGTCCAAGCTCATTCAATGCATTTGCTACTTCAGACCGATAGTGATTGTATCCAACGAATCCAGTATTATGGAACAGGAGCACCTCTGCATCATCTGAAGTTAGCCAGTTGGCTATATTCATTGCAAATTGGAAGTTATCATTTTCAACTATCCATGTATCTACTACCGAGTTTGCATCACAGATGACAAGTACTCTTCCATTACCATATTCTGTTACTCCAGCAGAAGCATAACCATCAGCATATCTCCATATAGGATATGCACCGTTTGTCAATATTAGACTGGTAGATCCATGATAAGATAGTGCAGTGCAGTCCTCAGTAGTTGGATGAATATCGAAGTCAGAAAATACTTCATTATAGGCACTTGGTGTATGATTGAATTGTATCCCATACGGATCCATTAGATAATTGAGATGATGGTTGTCAATTACATTGGGATTATCCCCTACAACAAAGAGACCCCCACCTGTTTGTACCCAATCTTCTACAGCTTGCACTTCTGAAGCTGAAAAGTTAATCATTGGTTGATTAGTAACTAGCATATCGTAAGGTGCAAGATTCTCAGCAGTCATATTACCTAAAGACGAAGGATAGAGTTTATCCACAGTATATGAACGAGTTACAAGACTATTTCTCCAGGTAGCAAGGAAGTGACCATTATTCCAATTCCACGGATCTGTAGGTCCATATGGTTGATGCGATAGGTCATATAATATTCTCGCCTTTGGTCGAGCTGCTACCCAATCTACTGCATCCGCATATAATGGATAAAATTCTGGTGAAGGATCATTTTCCAAGTCAACTTGGATTGTAACCACTTTTCCTCCTCGATCACTTGGATCATATGCTAGAACCATTGACCAATCGGAACTAACACCAGAGGAGGCGACATTAGTCAAGTCAGATGCTATTGCACTTGTTTGAAGCCATGGAAAATACCAACAATTTGAAAATTCACCGATAGTGTTGATAGTTCCAGAGACAGATCTAGCTACTGGATGTCTTTCAGCTATAACAACATCATTTCCAGACCAAGTCCAGTATGTTCCGCTCCCAGTCGTTCCTAATCCTTCGGGAGGAATGATTCCAAATGAACATAGGAATACAATTGATGTGTCGAAGGTAAGTAGGCCTCCTCCACCCAGCCAATAGTCCATCACGTGATAGGTGATATTCTCCCGAGGAACGTTATCTGGCAACACAAAAACATCATAATTTACAGTTGTAAGTTCATAGTTAGAGATGTCTTGGACATCCAATAATGTGACATCATATCCGTAATTTACAAGTATGTCCCTGATACCGGTGACATTGTTTTTTAGAGCGCCACCACCTGAAGCATATGTAGGTACAGTAGTGTTGGTTTCATTGTAGACTGCAACTCGAATATTACTAGGTACATAGTCGGTTGCTAATTCAGTAGAATCATCATAGTTGATGAGTTGACAAGTGCTGAAATCGGATAGCACTATAGGTGAAATTAGTAGAACCAATATAATAGCTACAGAAAGTATTAGGACGTGCTTTTTTGTTTTCAAGATCTTTCTCTCCATTGTTGAGAATCCTAATCATTGATTAATATAACAAGCCTTTTCATGTTTTCTAAACTCAAACCACGATATTGGGAATGACCAAATATGAACATGAACCCTTTGGAATTCCTTTAAAGTTATACCATCGTTATCCCGAACGCTTATTTTCAAGCAATACATTAGATATGCACATGTCAGAACTAAAGGGTGATTACACACTACGAAGTGTTCTTCTTGATGCGGTAAAGAGTGGAGACCGTCTGAGATTCTTTGGTCCAGGAATGATGATAGTCGCTGAGGGAATTGTTGCCTTTGTTGGCAAAGAAGTTGTCGCAATTAAGCATGGCACTACAGGAGAACCTGATGAATTCATCAATCTCAATTGCATCATCAAGGTTCAAGTGCTTAGCGAATATCGTCACTACTGATGGGTAATGCATTTGGAATGTGCTTTATCATATACCTCCATATACTAGAAGAAGGTAGAGCATCATAACAAAGACTGCAATCATAGCCACAGATTCCAAAGCATTGATTTTCGAGTCATCAGTGATCATAACTCTGAGGATGAACATCGTTGGGAAAGCAAAGAGTAACAAGACCACGGAATAGAGTTCTATTGGTAGAATCTCAAGACCATAATGGAGAGGGTCTAAATAACCAAGTATCCCTGATGCTATCATAGTGAACCCAAAGACAACAAAGAAGACCTGAACAATGCCTCCAAAGGCATTGCTGAGAGCTATCTCAAGTTCTTTCTTTCGATGGCTGCTCGCAACGATGAGGTATTCAGGAGTTCCAGCGAATATAACTAATAATAGTGCTGCGTGAATAATCGGAAGTCCAATCTCATCGATTGCAAAATGAGCGAAGGATGATAGAGCCTCACCGCCGAGCAATGCACCAACAGATGCAAGAATTAGATAGAGACCTAATTTGGGCTTAGACAATATATCGTGTTCAATCTCACATGCGATATAAGGGTCTGATGAGGTTGGATCACATTTTCCATAGTATTTTGTAATTCTATAGAGGTATGCTATAAACACAACAATTAGACATAAACCAAAAGTAACGAGTTCTCCAGAGTCTAATGATTGGGGAATTAAAACATTGGCGGCTGTAACAGGGAAGAGATGGACCAACATCATAGAGAGACCTACAGAGAGAGAGATTACAGCTCCCATGCTAAGAAGGTCTGAACCTACATGTTGTATAGCATCTGGAAGTTGGTAATTGCCATACTCGTCCTTTGGGAGTATAAGCGTGTAGAGAGCAAAGACTAACGAATTCATAAAGATCGTTGCAAGAGCAAGTATCCATGCCATCTCATATTGGCCGCTTAAGATAAGAAAAGTAAGGACACTGAGTTCTGGAATTGTACTTGCTAGACTCGCATAGATACCGGATACATAATCAGTGAGATGCATATTGTGTGCAATACCCTCGACGGATAGGACAAAAGCTTCGCATGCACCAGCAATAATCAATATACCTCCAACCAATTCCACGTAAGGTACAATTGTTTCAGGAAGTAGATGTATATTCAGAAGCTCCAGTAGAAAAAGAGGAGATACAATTATTATACCAATTATGTATGAGAATTGCCAGAGCTTGACCTTCAAAATCCAGCACCTGTCTGTCGACATTCGAAGCCTTAATTAAATCAATCTCTAATGTCCTCGAGAAGAGTCTAATCATCTTCCGCAAGAACTTTTCGAATAATCGTTGTTGCAGTCCGACCAAGTGTTATTATGACTACTTGTACTAAGAA
>SDOA01000004.1 GCA_004524595.1 Candidatus Thorarchaeota archaeon
GAGGATATCGTCAATGAATACGCTTCTCAAGGACTACGTGTATTAGCTTGTGCTGTCAAGCGGCTTCCCAAAGACCATCAACAGATTGTTGAACAAGACCTATCAGATATGGAATTCGTAGGTCTCTGCGGAATCAATGATCCTCCACGTGCTGGTGTTTCTGATTATATCAAGAAATGCGAACGGGCGGGAATTGACGTCATAATGATAACCGGTGATAATGAATTCACTGCTATAGCTATTGGAAAGGAAATTGGTATATTCAATCCAGATACTGGGGACAAGAGTCTTACAGGAAATGATATCGATGCTATGGATGACGATGCGCTTCAACAAGCTCTCGAACAAAAAGCTAACATCCTAGCTCGAACAAGCCCTATTCACAAACTCAGAATCGTGAAAGCACTTCAAAAGTCTGGTAAGATTGTCAGTATGACTGGAGATGGTGTAAATGATTCACCAGCGCTACGTCAGGCAAACATTGGTATCGCTATGGGCATTACAGGAACGGATATTGCAAAAGAAGCCTCAGATATTGTCCTCCAAGATGAGAAATTTGAGTCAGTTGTTGATGGTATTGATGAAGGAAGGCACATTCTGAACACCTTTCGAAGGGTCGTACTCCTTCTGACCTCGACAAATTTTGCTGAGAGTTTTGTTATTTTAACAACACTATTGCTCTTCGCCAATCCCGTATTGCTATTACCTCTGCAAATTCTCTGGGTCAATCTGGTCACTGATGGCATGTTAGACATCGCGGTTTCGCTTGAACCTAAAGAGAAGGGGTTATTAGATCAACCGCCTTCTTCAATAAAAGAGAGAGTGCTATCGAAACAAACGCTCATGAGAGCCTTATTTTATGGAACAGTGATGGCAACAATAGTCATGACAGTCTACATCATTTATCTAGGTCAGGGAACAAAACTTCGAACGATGATATTCATCACTCTAATTATCGCGCAGTGGTTCAGTGCTCAGAATTGTAGATCCCCTACCAAATCAGCATTCGAAATGGGTATATTCAAGAATAGAGTGTTATGGATTGTCTACGTTATTGATATCACCCTTGTTGCAGTTCTCTTTATCATATCGCCTTTGACAATATTATTCGGATTAGTACCAGTAGCTCCACTTGAATGGATTCTTGTCTTTGTGCTTGCTTCGATGGTCTTCATTCTTGAAGAGATTCGAAAGAGGATTGCACATAAACTAGAAACTTGATACGATTTAGAACGAGCTTCTATATTGTGACCTCAGGGTGTAGTAGCGCTAACGCCTTGTCTACATTGATCGAGTAATTCGGTTCGTCTAATAATTAACCTCACAAGACCATTCATGATGAATGAGATTACGAGGAAGATAAGCAACAATGGTACTCCGACATTTGGAAAAATGAATACATAAGCGGCTAGATTCAGTGTCAAGATTCCTGCAAGAACTTGTAACATCTGAACCCAGAGTGGAATATCACCAATAAGAAAGCCTAGTACAAGTCTTGAAAGACCTACTAGTATCATCCCCGCAGCTGGAAATAGAATCAGAAATTCAGGAGGGGATGAAATAAGGATAAAATCCACAAGAGAGAGAATCATCACAGAAATCCCAGTGACAATCATGAAGACTCGTGCGTACGTGTTCGAATGCATGATGTAAACACCCCAGACTACCCATGCAAGTCCTGTTATCAGCAGACCTATCGAAAGGATCTCAAGCGCGTAAGTTAAATTGAATGCGGATTCAAGTACTGCTACTAAAGCTACACTGATTACTATCACACCTGTAGCATCATCAAGTAACCTAATCCAACTGGGGTAACCGGAGCCGCTCATGAGAATGGATATTTTGGATGCGTGAATTATCTCTTTCGGTCGTACCATAGATGATTATGGGCTTCTAAATGAAAAAATCTTACAATTGTACTTTCTTATAGGCATCTGGAATTCGTAACCCAGTCTTTCCTGTGAAAACATCTCTTAGAAGCTCAATATGCTCATCTAAATCCTTCAATAATTTGTCCCGAGCACTTCCCTCTATATTTGGTTCGACCATCCAGATTGTGAGATAATTACTTACCACACCAATCTCGATGGCACCTTCTTCGAAATCTCTGAAGATTGTAAGCTTCACTAAAAACTCAGATTCATACATGTTTAGGATGTCACGTATACTAATCATAATAAGATCAAGAAAACCAACGAGATCCTCAAGTTCGGGGGATTCTGAGATATCACCACGCATGGTTTCAGTAAGAGTTTGAATGGTAGATGCAGTATGTCTGAGGTTCTCGTACATATGCATTAACTTGGTAAATTCTCTGATTGAGGTTTCTAATGCTGGAACAAGTCTATCGTATAAATTGACAAGTAGAATTCCTTTAGAATTCTCTCTAATATTCTGGAAACCCTCTAATTTACCAAGAGGACCATCGAGATGCTCAATCTGCATAATTGTATTTGTCACAGCCTGTATTGCCTTTGCTGATTTCCGCTGGATGTTTGCCCATTTCTCTACAAACGTATCAAGACCCTCGCGGAGATCATCGAGAGATTCTAGGTACTGTGTCAAATCGAAGTTCTACCTCTGTAGTCATCTTATTTTCAGCCCATATAAGAGATTCTGCGGGGGCACAAATCATGAAAATTCTACTTCAGTGAAACATGTGTTTAATCATTCATTAATACATCGTAAAAAATCTAGGTGTAAACATTTCATGATAAGGCATTAAATCAAGTCAGTTTAAGAAGGTCTGACCTAGTGATGATTCCTCGGATACGACCTTGATTGTGAACTAGAATTGCTTGGTAATTCTGAAAGAGAGGTGTAATGACTTCAAGAGGTGTGGTCTCATCAATAATGGGTATGCCCTCTGGACTCATCACTGCTTGGACTGAGAGTTCTTTCATATCATGCTCTAGATTTCTGATAATATCCCGTTCGGTCACCATACCAATCATTTGAGTTCCACGAAGGACAGGAACTTGTGAGAAATTATGTCGCTGCATCACTGCTACAGCTTCTGATGCTGGATCTCTTGCATCAACTGTGATGGGATCAGAAGTCATGATATCAGCACACGTCTTTCGACCACGACTTGAAAGTACTTCTATTATCTTGTTAGCTACAGAGAGTTTGGGATCGAAGGTCCCACGTTCCAATCGAGCTATATATGATTGAGAAACTCCGACCTCTATTGCCAACTCCGATTGAGTCAACCCAACATCTCGACGGAGTTTCTGGAGACTTTCAGAAGTTATCATTAAATTCATATATTCTCGATAGTAATAAAAATGTTTCGGAATATTATCTATGAGAATTACCAATGCAAAGTTATTTATGGAGCGATTTTCGCGCTTCTTGGAAAGACGAGTTGGTTATCATGAATATACGAATAACACGCGGTGCCGGACCGTCTGTAGATAAATTAGAAGTTGAAATTGTCGAACGAAAAGGCAAAGGTCATCCGGACACACTCTGCGATAAAGCAGCTGAGGAGCTCTCAGTACGATTGAGTGAATACTATATGGAAGTCTTTGACCAGGTTCAACATCATAATGTAGACAAAGTCCTTCTTGTAGGAGGACAGTCAAATGCCAAGTTTGGTGGGGGAGATGTTATTGAACCAATATACATTCTCATGAGTGGGCGTGCTGTTGATGTTGTAGACAAGGACTACGAACGCCAGGTACCTGTTGGTAAATTTGCAGTTGAGCATACTCGTGATTGGTTAAGCAAAGACCTCCCACATCTGGATGTCAATTCAGATGTTATTATAGACTATAAGATTAGAGCAGGTAGCACTGATCTTGTTGGAAACTTTGACCTCGAGAGAGGAGTTCCACGAGCCAATGACACTAGCTTTGGAGTGGGATATGCTCCCATGACACCAACTGAGTTGATAACTCTGGAATCAGAGCAATTGTTGAACAGCCCAAAGGTCAAAAAACAATGGCCGCAGATTGGTGAAGACATTAAAATCATGGGCACACGACTTGATGACAAAATCCATGTTCAAGTTGCTGCTGCTATCATCTCAAGTGAAACAAAGGACAAGAACGAATATGCAAATGTAATGGAGGGTATCCGAGATCTCATTCTAGATTTGGCAGTCAAGATTACGGACATGGAAACTGAGGTCAGTGTAAATACTGCAGACAGCCCAAAGGACAACCTATTCTATCTTACAGTGACAGGTACATCAGCTGAGCATGGTGATGATGGTCAAGTTGGTAGAGGAAACCGTGCTAATGGATTAATCACACCCTACCGTCCTATGACTCTTGAAGCTGCTGCCGGAAAGAATCCAGTGAGTCATGTTGGTAAGACCTATAATGTAGCGGCCAGAGAGATTGTTGAGCGTGTTTACAAGGAACACCCAGATTTATCACAAGTATACTGTTACTTGGTGAGCCAGATTGGCGCTCCTATTACTGAACCGAAAGCAGTAAATGTTGAAATTTTTGGTGAATGCGACCTCGATAAGATAAGAGGTTCAGTGGAATCCATTACGGAAGAAGTGATTGCCAAGTTACCACGTGTCTGGGAAGGCTTCGTTAAGAGACAATACCAGCTTTGGTAATTTGCTCAAACAATGAAACGTGTAGGGTCTTTTTGAGAAACCCTACAACGTTCTCTCTTTTTTAATTATCAATTCCCAAGGACTTTAGGAAGGCATCACTGTTGGATTCGCGACCTAGAAAATCACGAACCATCTCATCTGGATCTCGACTTCCTCCAGGTGCAAGGATTTTAGTCCTATATTCATATCCTGTTTTACTATCCATAAATCCATTCTCTTCGAATTTTGTGAATATATCTTCAGCATATACTTTAGACCAGAGATATCCGTAGTATCCTGCTTCATACCCTCCCATGAAATGAGCCATAGATGCCTCAGGAAATGTATTTTCAGGATGTGGAAAAAGTGTGATGTCTGTAAAGAATTTCATCCATTCACTTGTAATATCATCAATGACTTTAGTATGATACTGGATATCAATCAGAGAAAAGAAGACCTGCCGAAGCTGTAAGAGTCCGATATCCTGCAATTTGCCAGCTATCATCTTCTTCAGAAGTTCAGAAGGTAATTTTCTACTCGGATCCTCGTAGTGTCCTGAGAGTAGTGAGAGGACTTCCTCTTTCCATGCCCAGTTTTCAAACATCATTGAGGGGGTTTCGATAAAATCAGGGAGGACTCCGTCAAGTCCGAAGCTTGAATAACTAGCATTGTTTGAGATGACATGCATTAAGTGTCCAAATTCGTGAAAGAATGTTTCAACTTCTGAATGAGTCAAGAGCGATGGCTGATTACTTGTAGGTTTCTGGAAATTGGCAACCATCGAAGTTATTGGAAGGAGGGCTTTCTCATCATTAACACGACGATTAAGAAAATCAAATACTGCATAGTGCTTGTATTTCCCCTCTCTCGGAAAGAGGTCTAAGTAGAATACTCCTTTCGTCTTTCCAGTGACCTTGTCAAGAACTTTGAATTCACGAACATCTTTATGCCAGACATTCGGAGTTCTGGATTCGATGAATTCAAAATCAAGGACTTTCTGATAGACTTCTAAGACTCCCCCAACAACTCGATCCATTGGAAAATATTTCTTGATCTCATTTTGATCAACAGTATACTTTTCCATCATGAGAATCTCATGATAGTAAAACAAGTCCCACATCTCAAGTGTGACGCAATCAATTGGTACACCATGTTCTCTTGCCTTCAACTCTTTGAGAAAATCTAATTCTTTTCTTGCAAGAGGAGAAAGTTTCACCTTGAGGTCATTCATAAAATCAAGAACACGTTGCGATGTCTTTGCCATTTTAATACTGATTTCAAAATCAGCAAAATTCTTGAACCCAGCAAGTTTGGCGAGTCTATCTCTCAATGCTAGAGTATCAGAGAGACGTTCACTGTTTTCCTTTCCTCCACGCTGATAGTATGCCAATGTGATCTTTTTCCTAGTTTCCGGATTCTTGGCATATGTTCTAACTGGAACATAGACTGGATAATCCAATGTGAGTTTGTAGTACTCTCCATCCTTTTCCAAACTCTCATAGATTTCAGGAGGTACCCCTTCAAGCTCTTCTATTGTACATGGAACTGTTGCAGTTATTTCATTGAGAACCCTGTTGTAGTCAGATTCAAGCACTGTGATATTATTGGATATCTCAAGAAACTCCTTTCTTTCATCATCTTCTAACGCTGCACCTTGATGGATGAATGTGTCCAGCGTGCGTTTTAGCAGCATCTGTTCCTCAGAACCAAGAGACTCTGTTTCAGGTTCAAGACGTTTCAAGACATCATAGAGATCTTTTCGCCCATAAATCTCATTGATGAATTTTTGATATTCTTTCTCAACATCATCACAGACGTCTCGCTGTGCCTTGTCAGCGGATACATATTTCATAAATGTAAGTGGACTCACAATCTCTCTAAAGCTACCAAGTACTTCCTCAAATTTGTGCAGAGTCTCAAGACGCTCTTGTCCATGATTTGTTTTGGCAATCTCGTTCAGTTTCTTCCTTGCATCTACAATCGCTTCATCCGCAATACTCCGAATCTTCTCGGGTTCTATAGTCCAATCTATTTTACGGATTACCCCTTCGTACGACATAGTCACTCGAAAATAACCTTTGATTTTTAAGGCTGACCTTCCAGGCTATCATGATTGATTCTACGGGTCATCTGAATCAATTCTAAATCGCGGACTATCCTGTAACATGTTTTTTAAGGACTCAAGTATAGATTCCAGTCAGGTCAACTTTAGTAATGATACTATAGAGTTGAAAATACTTCAGGAGAAATAATAGCATGGGTAAAGTAACAGACCCAATTGCCAAGCGAATCAGAAAGAAGGCAGCCAAGGATATCAAAGGTGGCGTCTTTGGTAAAATCACCCATTACATCCCCGGATGGCATGGTTATCAAGAAAAGAACGAAAGACGTGCCGCAGATAAGGTCCTCCGTGAATTTATAGCAGACCAACTCCGTCTTGTGAAGCAAGATCTAGAGAAACTGCAGATGATGGTCGTTGATTATAATCTCAGCAAGACCTGGGAGACCTTCGACAGGATGCTTAATCTGACTGATAAGATTGAGAGCGCTATCCGTTATGCAGATTATGGATATGCTGCATGGGGTAGTAAAGAAAAGATCAATGAGAAAGAACTTGACCAGATGTACGAGTTCGATGCAGTCCTCATTGAAGACATCGGTGAGATCAATGATGTAGTTGAAGAGTTCCAGAGTCAGATGAACCAAGGAAAGTTCGATGATGCTTGGAATTATACCTACAGAATGTGGACTATCATGCAGCGTCTCGAAGAGAAATGGGCTCAGAGAGAGGGCTACATGAAAGGATACCAAGACTAATCTAATTACTATTCCGGGGCATACGCCCCGGAATCTCATTCTTTCTGAAGGACAAGACACCTAGTTCAACTCACAGATGACATTCCGTGTTGCTTTGTAGGTCATCATGCATGAAATTCAGTTGCAGCAGAGCCTACTCCTGTTATTTCGGATTCGCATGGCACTATAACATCACGAACAGTGAATCTTCGCAGTAGAATTGCAATGAGACCAACAATTGGCACTGGAATATGCAATGCAATTGGCACTGCAAGTCCAAAAAATAGTATGAGAAGAAACTGGATTATCCAAACACTTGCCACTTTTTTCAAATACTCGAACCTATTCGATTTTTGCTCCCTAACCTGATCAAAAGCTATTTTGGCTATGTATAATCCTGGACCCCAAAATAGGAGATACAACAGACCATCGAAGTATATAGTGAGAAAACTGGATTCATCAAGCATTGAATAGTGCCAGAAGGAGCCCATAACGCGTAAGTACATCCTTCCAAAAGGGAAGTACTGAATGACTATCATCCAAGGAGTAATTATACTCAGGATAAAAAGAAGCCAAGCTATCTTCTGTGTATAGCGAACCTGCATCCCCATTCATCCCATGATGCTTTCGTGTTATTATAATATAAGGATTGACGTCCTAATTGCTGACTTTTCAGATCACTAATAATCATTTGACACCAAGGTCTTTAAGAGCTTGTCGAATAAGTCTTACGTTTATCAGTTGATTGCAATATTGACAAGTGAATGAATCTGGACCTATCCATTCGATTCCACTGGCGAAATTCAGTAGACTCCCACACCGCGGACACTTTAAATTCCTACTAGTTGTAGAAGAGAGAAACGTACGTGTTATAGATGTGAATCTCGGAGCGGTATACACTTGATGCGAATCATCGCCGCCAGATTCTTGAGTGATTGTATTTGATTGATATTCCCTCTTCAATCCTTGACACCTATCCTAGGGAGTGAACTATTGTACTATAAGACTGTGCAATACACAGACTCAGAAAGGAAATTGATTGTCTATTACTATGACATCAGCTTGAAGATAAAGAGAAAGGAAAAGGAGGGAGAACTCCTTTTCCATATTGTAGAGGTTATTACTCAAACTTCTTAGCAATCTTACCCATACCATAGATGAATAAGATAATCAATAGAATGGCTCCAAGGTTGGAGATTCCAATGGTCCAGAGACCTGCAAAGAAGTCCATAGATGCAGATGTTCCGAAGGTGTAGCCCCATGGATTTGTCAATGGATATACAGATCCATTGTATAAGATTCCAAGTAGGAATACAAGCACCATCAACATGTAGAAGATCTTAGCAAGATCTCCAAAATAGCCACCAATCTTCTCGCCCAAGAACATCTTGAAGATGTTAAAGAGTCCGTATATCATAAGACACACAGCAAAGGCAATCATGATTGCGCCGCCCATGAAGATAAACTGGGGCATGATATGATTAGCACTAGTAGCACCGATCATTGCATTGATATCAAATTCAGCATAGAAAGCAATTGCTAATACCAAGAGTAAGCCCTTCAAGAAGTGAAAAACGTTCTTGATGAAGTCCCAGTTACCCATCCTATTCTCCAAGAATGGTCCAATGAAGAATAGAATACCAACAATGAGAATTAACACTGCGGTAATAGCCTCGTAGGTAATACCACCTAGTGGTACTACTAACCAAATCACAGAATTTACTATCAGAGCAAGGCCCAAACAGAACCATGCCATGTTTTCTTTTCCAATTGCATAATACATTGGAAATAGAAGCCCGATAACTAGAGTAAAGTAATAGACCCAAATCCATGCAGGCTGCGCTAGCATTGCAAAGGACAGGAATGTCCAAGGCATGTAAATCAAATAGAATAATGCTAGAGCAATAGCTGACATGTACTGAACTATTGTCTTTACATCATATTCTTGACTCATTTTAAATTTCTCCTTTGGCCCGAAGGACCACGCAATTGGCTCGATATAGGTTAAAGTAGTATAAATCAATGTTGCTTTTGTGAAATTGCATTCGACAAATGCCGAACAAAAAGAGCTATATGCATGCTTTTTTGACACCTTTTTGGCGCGATATGGAGATATTACCACTGATCCTGATATATTGGGCCTCATCTTCATTTTTTGCTAATAATTGAGAAACTCGTTCCTTAAAATCATCGTAACAAAATAAGTGTGAGTTAAATAGACCTTTATTGCCTAAATTGTAGGTGCGCACGAGTGTATCAGCGATATTCAACTGATAAACCCGAAGAACATGAATTCTCGTTATCATCTCATTGTACTCGCTTTTTGAATGAAGCTAAATTCATGACCGGGTTGCTTATGCAAGATGCAACCAATCAACTTGACAGAATTGAGATTCTCAATCAACAAAAGAACATACAGAATGCAATAGAGTCCATCTGGCAAGGAGTAGAAGAGGGATACATACGAGTGCGTTCAATTGCTGTCCTTCGCGCAGTCAGAAAAGTTTCTTGTCCTGATATCGAGAATCGTCTTAAAAGTCCAAATATCGACCACGCCCGTATCATCAAAGACCTGCGTCTGCTCATCAATACGTTTGAGTACATCATTAAACCGGAACCTGCTTGATACCAGAGAGAAAGACTCATTCATTCCTTTTACATCATTGATACTTGGTAGAAATGAAGATAACAATGCTGGGAACAGGAACATCTTATCCAGATCCTGAGAGAGTACAGTCAGGAATTCTCATTGAACTTGAGAACGATAGAATTCTATTTGATATCGGGGCAGGCACCTATTTTCGAATGAATCAACTAGAAATTGACCTGAAGACCATAAGCTCAATTTTTATCACACATTTTCACATTGACCACTGCTCTGATTTCTTAATGCTATGTCAGAGCTTGTGGTTATCCGGTGATGATAGACAGTTGGATGTCTATGGACCACCTTTCATCATACCATGGTTTAGAGGGATTTTTGATATAACCTACACGTATGCTCGTGACCGTTTATCACTCTCGTCGAGTGTTCTTTATGAAAATGTTGCTATTCAAGTAGGAGATGCTTTGATATCAAATGTACCTACAATTCATGGCACAATGGATACACGGGCTTTGAAACTTGAAGCAGAGGGTAAGGTCTTTGTCTATTCTTCAGATACAGCCCCATGTAAAGATGTCATCAACCTAGCGAAAGGAGCAGATGTTCTTGTTCACGAATGCAATTGGTTGGATGGACCACATCCAGAGGGGGTGCATACTACACCAAGTCAATTAACTGATATTCTTGAAGAAGTCCAGCCACGTAAGGTCATTTTGACACATGTATCTCCAGAAGTTGTAAAGAATAGCAACAAAGTAGTTGATATTGTGAATCGTAGAACTGATGCAGAGGTCTTCTTTGGACAAGATTTATTGTCAGTCACTCTTTAGAAGAAGTCTTTTCTAGGACCCCACATTCTCTTGATATTTGCCATTCCAAAAACACCTCCCATGATAAAGAGTGGTGTCCAAGAGGTCAGATCACGAAAATCGGGTAAGATGAGAGGTGTCAGACTCTGAGTGAGAGCAATACCATTAATGACAAGAATGAGAAAGAAGACCATCGAGTAACCAAGATTTACAACAGCTGCCTGTTTCGCAAATTTGTAATCATATTTTTGAATTACATATACTGTATCCCTGAATAGGCGAACAACAAAGAAGAGCATGAAAGTGATGACTCCAATGAATCCCCGTTCAAGATAGTAGATTAGGTATGTCAAAACTACAATGATGGTATAAAAGAGGTAGTTCACTAAGGGATTGAATGGACGTGGGGTCGGTCGTTGACTCTTTGGTTCAGTTTCATCAGAAGTAGGAGGGCTCTCGTTATTCAAAGTTTACACACACTCTTCGCACAATCATTCACTAATAATTGACTGCTTGCCAGCAACCAATACGAATTCTGATTCTTTCACGCAGTCACTGATAACTGTAACTAAATGGGAATTGAAATGAAATTATAGACAGGATAGAGAGGTTTGAATTAACCATGTCAATGTTTAAAACGTCTAACAACTCTATCCATCCTAGAGCTCGATACAAAATTACCGAGTCGATGTAATATGGCAGATGCAATTGAATGGACTAATGCCAGTCCTGATCACATAGTCTGGAGATATCCAGACAACAGAATTAGTTGGGGTTCGCAACTCATTGTAATGGAGAACCAGGCAGCCATCTTCTATAGAGATGGTCAAGCTCTGGACACGTTCCTTGCGGGCCGCCACAAGTTAACCACGAGTAGCATGCCCAGCCTTGTTGGATGGTTACAGAAGAAAATAAAGGGTGATGTCTTTGAGGCAACCTGTATCTTCATCGCTAGGTCCCAGTTCCAAGGAAAGTTTGGTGGAAGAGGGCAGACAAGCGATCTAGCCCCACTCATGTTCCATGGTAACTTCTGGTTCAGAGTCAAGGAGCCAAAGATCTTCGTTATGGAAGTCGTTTCTAATCAGAACGCGTTCTCAACTCAGAAGATCAATGATTTCCTCCGCTCTTTCATGAACGAGAGAATCATTGATGAGTTCGCACACTATGACCTCCAGGCTGTCTTCACACAGCTTGATGAGACCTCATTAAAGGTCAAAACACAGGTCCGCATGAACTTTGAGAGAATTGGTCTTGAACTAGTTGATTTGAAGTTTGAAGGCATAGACACGACCGAGAAGTATCGTGAGCGGCTCTTCTTCATGAAGACCGGTGGCGTGAGTGGATCCCAGTTGTTGGGTTCAGAGACAGTCAAGTCTTCAGCTGAATCATTAGGTAAGAGCCCAGGTGCAGGCTTCGGCGCAGGCATGGGCTTTATGGCAGGTGCTGCGGGTATGATGGGCGCTGGTGGACAGCAACAAGGCGGAGCGGCCCCAGCAGGTGCAAAGTTCTGTCCGAACTGTGGAACTGCATTGAGTGGCGCAAAGTTCTGTCCGAACTGTGGTACAAAAGTAGGATAATCAAGTAAGATTGGTTGGGTAGTTTTGCCCAACCAGTTCTTGTTTTTTAGAAAGGTTGTTTTTCATTGACTTGATAATTTCATACACAATAATTACGATAGAAAGTTATGCGGATATACTAAATTCCTTAGATAAATCAAAAATTAGAAGTTACAAAATGACATGGCGTGCTTCTATTTCTTAGTAGATGCAATGTTCTGCAATGTTCTCTATTACTACAATATACTATAAATCTATTGAAATATTATATTATTCATTTTATTTTTATTATTAAAATTGCTATAATAAAAGATTGTCTATTTCTATCATTATTATTTAATTATCTGTTTAGTCTATTCGATTCGAATTATCCTTAATTGGCCTAATTAAGTTGAGGGAAAACCTAGTTTATAAGCCACGAGTGATAAAATTACTAATAAAACGAGTCCTATCAATAGTATCATCCCAAAAGTCACAGACAATCCATAGAGAAGATATCCAAGGGTTAGAAATAGACCTGTAAAAAGCTGTGACATTATTGTTGACCAATTTGCAGGCGCTAATTTTTCGCTCTCATCATAGTAACGAATTGTTGTTATAGTTCCAAGGATACCAAGCGGAAGAGTTGCCAGAGCAAGGAGCGATTCCACACGAATGAGATTCAAAGCGACCATAATAATAATTGATGCATAGACAGCAGTCATACCAAGTGCATATCCCTTTGCAGCGTGCTTCCGGCCAAGTCGTACAACAATAGTTTTTTTGTTTGCATCTCTATCTGCAATATAATCAGGAAACTCGTTAATGTAGAGGACCAGTGCAATCAGGAATGATATAGGGATGGAGATGAATCCTGGCTCAAAGAATTGGTCCCAAGGAATTATAAGAGGCCACTCAAGAGCGATTGGGATCTGTACTTGCACATAGAAAGAACCTACGACCATCAGTAATCCAAAGACAATCCCAATGACAATCTCACCGACACCTCGTTGCACAAATCTGATTGGAGGCGTTGAGTAGAATAGACCAAAGAAGGCGCCTACAAGACCAAAAACGAGTACGACCCATCCAACCCGAATAACAAGATACAGACCGATGATTCCTGCGATAGCATAACAGACAATTGCACCAAATGCCACTTCTCGAGGTGTGAGTAATCCCTGTTGAATCGTTCTGCTACCACCACTATAAGGTCGAATGAATTCAACATTGATATCATCGCTTCCGGTTTGCTCCTCAGTGTGGTCAAAGAAATCGTTGGTGACGTCAGCACCCCAATGAAGGAAGATGCCAGCAAGAAGTGTTAGAAGAAAAAGATCCCAATAGAATACACCCCATAACCCAAATGCAATAGCAGTTCCAACAAAGATTGGGATAGTTGATGCAGGCAATATTCCAAGCTTAACTTCTTGAAGCCACGCTCTTATCTTTGAAACCTTTCTTTTCTCCTTCAATCATCTCAACTCCTTCCGAATCCGTAAAAAACCTGTACAAGAGCTTTTCCTTACGTTCTTACACGATAAAGAGTTCATGCTATAGGAGGTATGGATCATAACACTATCAGCGTTCCCTGACTCTCTGGTGTGCATGTTAAGGCGCCACCAACATTTACGTTCTCAAGTCGTACCCAGAAATGACCTGTTGATACTTGGCAGATAAGGTCTCCATACACTGTGGAATTCGTTATATCAATTCCATTATTACCCGGGCAATTAATTCCATGATGAAAATTGATACTTTGAAAGGTTGCATCAGTAGCTGTCAAGTTGATATTTCCATGTCCAGCTAAAGCCTCAATATCAATGGTATAGGCGCGGTTAATAGTAACATTGACAAATGCCTCTGCGTCCCCTAAATTTAATGCACAGACATCATTAGGATTTTCTTTCAAAATCTGGATGGACAAATACTCATCATTTGAGCTGTGTATACACTGAAGCATAGTGTTCTTTCCTTTTGCACCATCAACAAGCACTGTAAGTCTCCAATTTATCTTGATTATAAAACCGGGATCGTCAACGATATTGAATGTCACGTTATGAAAACAAACATCATAGTATATTGATATGTTTTCGGTTGTTGGATAGGTCTCCTCAGAGATGATGACTGTTTCATCATAATCTACTAATTCAGTCTGAGAGAGGAGAATGTACAGACCGCCAATTATCATGGCAACGACTAATAAAAGAATAAAGAATATACAAATTGACCTTTTTCTCACTTTTACTACTTTCCCGTTTGTGTTAATCCAAAATTGATTTGATTTGAATCAGGAGAAGATAATTGTAAAATACAGATAAGCTTTCTTCGAGTTAACAGTGCGAAAATAGAGTAAGTCACGTGAACAACCAGTTATTTACGAAATGCAAAGATTGCAAGATTCGTGACGAACTAATATTTTGAAAATCAATCATTATTCTCGCCGAATTGCGACTACGACAACGCCCATTAAGATTATAGATATAACAGGTGCAGCAATCCAAAGCATAGGTATTGGTTCAACATCAGCTACTTGTGGATCGGTTCCCAGTTGATACTCTTCAATATTGGTGTATTTGTCATTATCTGGATCCTCATGAGCATCATCTACTAAGGGATTCAAACCATGAGCTAGCTCCCATGCATCATCCATCCCGTCAAAATCAGAATCGGAACTTAGAGGGTTCAATCCGAGAAAATACTCTTCAAGATTTGTAAGTGAATCATTATCTGCATCATCGTGTGCATCACTTGGATCAAGAGGATCAAATCCCATTTGAAGTTCATAAGCATCTGGCATAAGGTCAAAATCCGAATCAGGGTTATTGGGGTCTAGACCCATTATAATTTCCAACGCATCAGAGATGGTATCATTATCAGAGTCAATCTCAAAGAGACCTATATCAAGCCAGTATTCTTCACTATCATTTACACCATTATTATCAATGTCTGAATCGAATTCAATATAGACGTCAACACCAACACTACCAGAACCAGTATTGTCGATAATTAGCTCGTATAGCCCATCTGTTACCGCGGGATAAGATAGTACATGTGTAGGTTCCCAAGGATTTCCTGTTGTATACATTGATGTATTTAGCAGAATGTCATTGGGATTTATCAACGAGAAATTGACGCTACTTCCATACCAACGAGAAGAGATACTGATAGTTGTAGGTGTGGAGATAGGTATGTAGAATACTGAAGAGAACCCTGTTGAAATGGTCCTAACATCAAAGAGTTGTGATTTCTGACCATATGCCCTACTCATGGAGAATGCGAGACTCGCTCCAATAAATGCAGCAGTTTCTCGTCCAAGATAGTAACTAAATTCATTTCTACTCCAGATATCACTTACTGTTCCAGAAATATAGTCATTCATATAGCCGGATTCATAAGCAGAGAGAATGTTCTGAAAACCACGCTCTGCAAAATGATAGTTACTCGAACTACTCCAAAAGGGAGCATCACTTGCAGGGAGAATTTTGACCATGTCTGTACCATAATAGTTACCCATCGTCTTTGCTAGCTCAGCCCAATATCGCGCACCTATATTATATGCCAGAAGGATCTTTTCATCAGGGTCCGCATACCTGTATTGTCTTAGAATAGTATCAACATTATACATAGCTAGGATGTCTATTTCAGCAAGAAGAAACTGGTTTGATAGTTCTTTGCTCCCCAAAAGACCTCCCATTGCATGTTCTCCGTTGAATGCAATGAAAAGAATATCTAAAGGCCATTCGTAGGTGGAGAAAATTCTAATCAACTCAAGCAGTACAGCAATTCCACTACCATCCTTATTTGCACCCGGGCTTCCATCTCTTGTATCATAATGAGCACTGACAATGAAGACAGGAAGCTCGTTATTTTCATGTGGTAAATAGCCTGGGAGTCGACCAATAATGTTCTTGAAATTTCCATTCACTTCAATCTGTATTCTGCCTTTAGAATACTCGGTCATCTGATCAATGAGCCAATATCTAGCTTCCTCATTAGTACTTTCAGGTATATCACTGTAGGACATGATGTAGCGAGAACCTAGTTCAGAAAACTCGCGAACTATTTCCATATAATTCGTTAGATTGATTAATGAATAAATAGCAGGGGCAAAATTCTCGCCGTATACCCTGTGTAGATTCTCAGAAACCTCGGAGGTGTTGAAAAGCGGCGGTTCATTTGATGATAGGCTTACAATATGTCCACTAGGAAACACTAAACACATTACTACTAGTATAGACAACAACCACTGCCTTTTCATATGTTTTGCCCCTGTATTCCCATAAAAAAAGGGTAGTGTACGCGCAAATAATGACATTTAAGCGTGAAAAGCAGAGTCTGTTATATGGGACAGATATTATAGTAATCTGACAATAATCATCTAGGAATTGATAGACTCTCAATGACAAATAATGCAGATTTCGTAAATGCAGAAACAAAAAATATCAACTATCAAAAACAAAGTAGAAAGAAGTTAGGATCATATTACACACCACAGAATCTTGCCAATCTTATTGCATGGGAATCTTTGAATGCCTGGTTTACAAAACAATGGAGAGGACAAAAACAGCCTGACTCGTTCTCGGAGAGTGAGAAGAAACACCTCTTGAAACAAATCAAACACATTAGAATTTTAGATCCTTCAGTCGGAGATGGCGCATTTCTAATTTCAGCTGCCGATTGGTTAGATAGAGTGCAGATAAATCTTGGAGATAGACGTCCCCTTAAGAAAAGAAAAAGACAGATTGTTGAAACATCACTTTATGGAGTAGATATATCCTCTGAAGCTACAGAGTCTTGTAGAAAAAGACTCATCGAGTGGTCTGTTGGTAATGAAGAGGATTTTGTTCTTGGACAACATCTTGCTGACAAAATTTCCCAAGGAAATAGTCTGATTGGTCCTACAAGAAACAACGGAAGTAACCGCCAATACAAATCATCTTTCAACTGGTCTGAAAAGTATCCAGATGTGATGGGAAGACCAAATCCTGGATTTGATATTGTTCTTGGAAACCCACCTTATGGTAATATCTTGAGTTATGAAGAACGAGAGTGCATAGAATCAGAGTATCCATTCATGGTGGGAAAGAATCGGAACGGAACGTGGAATAGTGCGGCGCATTTTATGGTTCGGTCAAAAATGCTTCTCAGAAAAGGAGGAGAACTCGCCTTATTAATTCCAAATAGCATACTTAGAGTCAATCAATTCAGTAAGACGCGAAACTTTCTACTTGATGAACTACGCCTTTGGAAGATAGTTGATGAAGGTAGTCCTTTTGATGATGTAATGCTAGAGATGGTGACTATATTTTGTGAAGCGATGGAACCAAAAGACTATGATAGCATCAACATTGAGTCAAGAAGACCTAACTATGAGCAAGATAATACAGTCCCTAGAAGTCTATTGAAGACTTGTAAGGTATTTCCAATTTATCACGATGATTTGTACTCCCAGTTGCTACAGAAAGGAAAACGCAACTTCATGACAGCCAGTAGAGGGAGAGATATCCCCAAGAGTCATGTGAAAAGGAAATCAACATCTAATCATTCAATCCCATATATTACAAGCGGCAGAAGTGTTCGTAGATATCATATCGATGAGAAATATCAAGTATATACTGATTCTTGGTTTATGAATGACCAGCGATTAAAGAAATCATTTGAAACAGAGCTTCTTGTTGCTACAAAGAATTTCAAGTATCCACGATGTATTGTCAAACCAAAAGGCGTAGTCCATGGAGGAGGTATTGTTGAGATTAAACCTCATTCAGATGAGGTGAATAAGCGAGCATTGGGATTGATTCTAAATTCACATCTGATCCAATATGTATGTACTAGGTACCTAACGAATTATTCCCAACTTACAACATGTCTGAATACAGGTATTTTAGAAGACCTGCCAATAATAGAACCAAAATATCCTGATGCCTATGAGATTTTATTTGATACTCTCTCTACTCTCCATTCAGACTTGAAACAGAATGAAGATTGTAGACAATTTTTGGAATGCCTCAGTAATGCTCTTGTATATGACCTCTATTTTGGCTCTAATGACTTCTTTCAAGAGAGAATTGCAACTCTTGTAGAAATTTTTTCTAAGGATGCTCATCCACGTTCACTCTGTAGAGCATTAAGAACTGAGTCGATAATCAGTTCTATTAAATCAATACGGAAAATACCTGACTTCCAAATTATAGAAAAAGAACTAGGTTCGGAAAGCTAGAACTGTCTCAGATACCGATGCTTATATAGAGATGAGAAAGTAACCATCAGGACCTAGAATGGATGAAAATAAAGACTCTACTGAAATGGCTGAGGATCTTGTCGACGCAATCGATGAGGATGCAGAAGGTAATGAAGTCGATGATGGTCTTACTAAGAGGGAGAGGTCCATCGAAGTCAGCCGAGTACATGAGAGAGAGAAAAAAGCTGAAGAACTCCGAAAGCAGCTTAGGAAGCGGAAGCTGGGTCTTTTAAATTATAGATGGTCTGCAGGCATTCTCATCATTGGTGGAATCATAGCAATCATTACCAATTTTACTCAAGTGATGACAATGACAGAAGCGGTTCCATCAGAGGTAGGATTCAACAACTTCATCGAAGCCTTTTCAAGAACAGGAGGAGCTGTATATCTATTCCCTGCAGTTGCTGGAATAACTATGATTATCATTGGATATTTCGCATATACTACCCCAAGATATACGTGGTTTTCTATTTTCCCAGCAATGTTATTAGCTTGGTCTGGAGCTACAGTTTATTTTCTGATAACATTCGCAGTTACAATACAAGAAGAGCTAACAGGCGAGATCTATGCAACCTTTGCGCCACTTCTCATGTTCATCATAGCAATGTTCAATATAATTGCAATCGTAGCAAGAGAGTATGAGTAGATTACTCGCTCAAATACTCGTCTAAACGACCCTCTTGCTCAAGCAACTCCATCCAGTCTATTCTACTTGGAGATGGCGTTTCCTGCATTATTTCCTCAATCAGCTTTGCTACTTCAGGGGGAGATATCTCAGAGGTGTCAATCTCAAATACCTTTTCTTCTCTGAATGCATCAATTGCATCCATTTGACATACACCAAGAACTTCAGCTTCAATATTCTCCTGAACTTTTTCTTCCTTGTATCCACGCTCGGAAAGCCGTTTTTTTAGAACATCTGGATGAGTTCGCAAGACGAAGACCCATTCAACAGATCTACTTGGAACAAGGTCAATGTAATGGCCTTCTATCACGAATCGCTTGCTTTTATCTTCAACTAGATCAATCAATGCATCCACAAGACAATCCTCATCTATGATGCCTGTGTTTCTTGCTTTATCCTGAGCTGAGATGCAGCCTGATTCTTCTGCTAGTTCGCCAAGGGAAATAACTTCGACATGAAGTTTACTGCCTAGAACTTTCGCAACCTTTGTCTTCCCAGTTCCAGGAGTGCCACCAATTAGGATAACTGTCATAAAGCACTTGGGAGTGAATTACAAAATAAGCTTACTCGTGTTGAATTCAAAGGAGAAAATATTGAGTACCGCGTCATAATCCATAAAAGACGCATGAGTTGTCGTCAAAAACGAAACTAAACAAAGTGAAGACGATGATGACCGAAGCCTATGAGATTCGAGAATTTACCACAGAAGACATCAGGCAGGTAGTTATGATAAACAAAGAAACGCTTCCCGAAAATTATCCTGATCAGTTTTTCCTAGGCTTGCATTACCATGCCCCCAAAGCGTTCCTTGTAGCACAAATTGATAGTAAGGTTATAGGATATATTATGTGCAGGGTAGAGCGGGGCATCTCATCATTTGGTCGTCTTCCTGTTAAGAAAGGACATATTGTATCAGTTGCAGTTCTTACTGATATGAGACATAGAGGGATAGGAACTGCACTCATTAAGAGTAGTATGCAGGCTATGAAACAATATGGTGTAGACGAGTATTTTCTTGAGGTCAGAAAAGGAAACGAAGATGCAGTTTCTGTCTATGAGTCACTTGGTTTTACTGTAAGGCGAGTCCTCAGAGGATACTATCGCGATGGAGAAGACGCTTACTTGATGGTCTGTAAAGCGGAAGGGACAACAGGTCCAGATTCCGAGGAAGGTTTTAGTAGTGAGTGATCCAATTCAAGTTCCACTCATTCCTGACTGTGCATCCTGTATTGTGGGGAGTCTAAAAATCCTGGTGCCATTACTTTCAGAAAATGAGTCTGAACAGGCAGAATATTTCGCACTATCTTTTCGAATGCTGGCAGAAGGGTACGAGGAGAGGCTCGAACCAGCTCCACTCTCTGTAAAGATTTACAGAGAACTCTACACAAGAGCTGATGTCAGAGACCCATATGCAGAAATCAAGAGGATTAGTAAGGAAGCTGCCTTGAGAGCATTGCCTGTGATTGAGCAGCGCATCGAATCGCTTAAGGATTATCACAAACTTCGTGCTTGTATAGCAGCAGCCATAGCTGGGAATGTAATTGACTTCAACACAGCAGGTCATGACCCAGACCTCAGCCGCTTAGTTGAGGTATTCGATGAGATAATGACGGAAGGATTTGCTATTGATGCGTCAGATTCACTCTGGAGGTCTCTGAGCACAAGAGCAGGGAATTTATTATTTCTCGCAGATAATGCAGGAGAAGTGATACTGGATATTCCGCTCCTTAGATTTTTAAGGGATATGAAGTGGTCTGTGACCTTTGTTGTCAAAGGACAGTCAATGATAAACGATGCAACTCATGAGGATGTAGAAGGAACAGAGATTGAAGAGCTAACTACAGTCGCAGATACTGGAGCTTGGGCTCATGGTATACCTATCAAAGATGTCAGTGAAGAATTTCTTGAGTTGGTCAATGTAAGTAATCTTGTTATTTCAAAAGGTCAAGCGAACATAGAAACATTTCCAGAGATCCAGAGGAAATTCAAAGTGGAAACCTATTACATTACACGTGCAAAATGCCCTCACATATCTCAGGTCATAGGAGCGAAAAAAGGTGACAGCGTCATTGTGATGCGGTCCCAAAGTAACGTTTAAAAACATAAATTCCCCCGAAGTGCTTGTACAGTTTTATCTAAACTGGTCAGCTTAGTGCAATTTCTTTGTACTAATATGGTCAGTAAAAGGAGGAACTAATTAATGAGTCAACAGGTACCAGTGCTAGTATTAAGAGAAGACACAGAGCGAACACGCGGCCGTGACGCTCAGAGAAATAATATCATGGCTGCCATTGTGATTGCCGAGGCAGTAAAGTCAGCTCTTGGTCCAAAGGGAATGGATAAGATGCTTGTAGACAGTTTCGGAGACATAACGGTTTCTAACGATGGAGCAACTATCTTGAAAGAGATGGATGTTGCTCACCCAGCTGCAAAGATGGTCATCGAAGTCGCAAAGACAGTCGATGACGAAGTTGGCGATGGCACAACTACTGCTGCTATATTAACTGGCGATCTCTTAAAGCAGGCTGAAACACTCTTAGACCAGAAGATTCACCCAACAACCATAATTAGCGGGTATAGAAAGGCTGCCGCTAAATCCCTGGAAATCATTGATTCTGTATCAGAGTCCGTGGATCCAGCATCTGCCGATTACAAAAAGATCCTCACAGATGTTGCAAGAACCTCAATGTCTAGTAAGTTTGTATCCGGAAATCGAGATACTCTTGCAAAGACTGTTGTTGACGCAGTTCTAGCAATTGCTAAAGACCTTCGAGAAGGTGAGGAACTTGATGTCGAGAACATTCCACGTCAGAAGCAAGTAGGAATGACTGTAGACAGAACAGAGTTAGTAAAAGGTCTAGTTCTTGACAAAGAGATTGTTCACCCGACTATGCCTAAGAGGGTTGAGGGAGCAAAGATTCTATTGATTGAGTCGGCTCTTGAAGTTACCAAAACAGAGTTTGATGCTAAGATATCTATCTCAGACCCTTCAAAGATGACAAGCTTCTTGGATGAAGAAGAGCGCATGTTGAAGAACATGGTAGACAAGATTATCGCATCAGGAGCCAATGTTGTGATTGCCCAGAAGGGTATCGACGACGTTGTCCAACATTACCTTGCCAAGGCAGGAATCATGGCAGTACGTAGAATCAAGAAATCAGATGTCGAGAGAGTCCATAAGACCACTGGAGCATCCATTGTATCCAATATCAAGAACGTAACTGCATCAGACCTAGGAAAAGCCAAGCTCGTTGAGCAGAGAGAAGTCGCAGATGACAAGATGCTCTTCATTGAAGGAACACCTAAGTCAAGCGTCGTAACTCTTCTTGTTCGCGGAGGAACTGACCACATAGTTGATGAAGTGGACCGTGCATTGAATGATGCCCTTCATGTTGTCAAAGATGTCGTTACACATCCACAAATCACTTATGGTGGTGGATCTCTTGCTGCAGAGATATCAAAACAACTCCGTGATTATTCGACGACACTAGAGGGTAGAGAACAATATGCAGTCAATTCCTTTGCTGATGCTATTGAATCCCTACCAAACACCCTTGCAGAGAATGCAGGACTTGACCCTATCGATATCATTGTGAACCTTCGAAAAGCACACACAGACGGGAAGGTTAATCACGGAATTGATATCGAAAAAGGTAAAGTTGATGACATGAAGAAAGCTCGTGTTGTTGAGGCAGCTATTGTCAACAGACAAATTGTGATGTCAGCTGCTGAAGCTGCACAAATGATCTTGAAGATTGACGATGTCATCAGTTCTAAGGGTGGCCCAGGAATGGGTGGCGGTGGTGGTCCCGGCGGCGATTATGACGGCGGCGACGACGAATAGAAAGAGTCAAACGTAGAACAAAATCAGGTGTAGCTCATGTCAGACGGCTCCGAAAAGAAAGATAATGAATCAGAAGAAGCTCTAACTGTGGAAGAGATTGTAGCACTTCTTGCAAACATTCCAGGTGTTGGACCCAAGACAGCTGAAAAGCTTGCAGAAGCAGGTTATGATACCATAGAAAAGATAGCTAAGGCTGAAAAAGAAGCACTAGCAGCTGCTGTTTCTGGTCTCAGTGTACCAAAAGCAGAAGCAGTTATTGGAGAAGCATTCGATCTTCAAGAGAAGATTGAGTCAGGAGCCGTTGACTTGAGCGGTAGAGCCAAGTCAAAACGAAAGAAGGCACCAGAACCAGAACCTGAAAAGCACGAACTCCCAGCTATCGAGGAAATAGTTCAGGCTGAAGAGAGGAAGAATCTTGTTACTGGTTATGATCAGGACAAAGCCTCTGTTGGTGTCAATATTGGACCGAAGTGGTTGACAAAGTACGAGAAGGCAAGAATCATTGGCGCTCGCGCACTTCAGATATCAATGGGAGCTCCAATTTTAATTGATGTATCTAACAATCCTAAAGGACGATTTGCATTCGCTGAAGCTGAGCTTCAAGCAGGCATACTCCCGATGACAGTTCGAAGAACTCTACCCACAGGTGAGTTCGAAGATATTCCATTGTCAACACTACTAAAGTATACGAGGTTGGACTAGTTCCAACCTCTTTTACTTATTTTTTCAATGGTCATCATAACACCCCTTAAAAGCATAAGTTGTATTCCTATTTACTCTAAGTGGTGAATTGATTGCAGGAGCTATTTGCTAGCGGAGATCTCATTGTAAAAGCACTCATTGGTTTTGTTGTTGGTGCTCTGATTGGTCTAGAACGACAAAAAAAGATGGAGGGCGAGAGAACAGCAGGCGTGAGATCATTTGGACTGCATAGTCTCCTAGGGGCAATGGCTGCTTATATTTCAGATATAACAGCAAATCCAATCATACTCATCTATGGTGTAGCAATCTCACTAATCCTAGTGACCTTCCAGGTTTATTACAAGCTCTTTAGAACAATGGGAAGAGGACTTACAACTCCATTAGTTTTTTCAATGTCATTCATACTAGGTGTGCTTGTTGGATATGATACACCGCTTCCTGGACAACTATTTGGAATCCTCTCTATCTTTTCCATGACTGTGTCATTTCTTGTCTTTCTTGTTCTTGGATTCAAGGAAGAACTAGCACATGCAGTAGAAGTAATTACCAGAGAAGAAATGATCAGTGCGGTCGAATTGGGAGTCATCATTCTCTTTCTATGGCCTCTTATACCGAATACCATCCAGATTGGAAATATCACCTTCCCAGCGTTCCAGACATATTTCCTTATTGTACTCTTGTTAGCAGTCAGCTTTGCAAACTATATTCTTGTGAAGAAATACAAGGACAGAGGGATTTATTTCTTCGGTCTTTTTGGAGGTCTTGCGAATAGCGAAGCTGCAGTTTCAAGTGTAACAGATTTCTATGTCAGTGAAGGAAGGAAAGGTGCAAATAGAATTAGTCTCTCTATCAATTTAGCCAACGTTGCAATGGTCTTAAGAAATGGATTACTTCTCCTTATCATCGATTCTACATTACTGCTATTAAGACTCTATATTATTCCAATAGTGATCCTCATCGTCTTCAGTATGATTAGAATCATCCAAGAGAATTCCCCAGAGCACAAGAGTGAAGGACAAATCTTTGATTCTAAACTAGTCTCTCCCTTTGAATTTGGTCCTGCAATTCGTTTTGGAGCCATTTTTGCTGGAGTATATCTGATACAACTCTTCTTAGCAGACACATTAAGTGGAGCTGGGTTGATAATTGCAGCACTTATTGGTGGTTTTGTTTCGGCAGGGGCTATTGTTGCTAGCTCTGCAGCTGTCTTCATCGTGAATCCAGCATTATATCAAGATGCAGCTATTGCCATCATAATTGCTACTGTGATTTCAGTTATAAACAAGACAATCTATGTATATCTTGCAGACAGAGAAACCAAGCTCTTGAAGATAGTGACAAGAGATTCAGTGATTATTGCTCTTCTTATCATTTTGTATTTGATCTTCTTCATCTTCGGATTCATTACATAGAGAAGAAAATATCTAACGCAAAACTTAAGACATGACTACGGTGACAAGACGTTGGTGACAAACGTGAAAGATGGTGGATTTGTTCATCAGAAGTATCAGTAGATTTAGTGATATCTCTGCCGCCAATGACTGTTGCCGGAATGAATTTTGGAGGAATTCAATTGAGTGAGATGAGAACAGTGAGGGGTATGAGAGATCTCTTTGGACTCGAGATGAGAGTACGTGACTATCTTGTTAATATTGCAGTTGATGTTTTCCAGCAATATGGTTACGAGCCGTTAGACTCACCGGTAATGGAACTTTGGGAAACACTCTCAGCGAAAGGTGGAGAAGAAGTAGAGGAAGAAACATTCAAGTTCACTGACAAAGGTGAACGAGAAGTAGGGTTACGATTTGACCTTACAGTACCTTTAGCAAGAATCATCGCCACAAATCCCCATTTCTCAAAGCCATTCAAACGCTATGCTATTGGAAAAGCCTGGAGATATGATAGACCCCAAGCTGGAAGATACCGTGAGTTTGAACAAGCTGATGTGGACATCATTGGTGCTCAAAGTCCAGCTGCTGATGCGGAAGTTGTTCTTGTTGCGCTCGAATTTCTTAGAAGGATTTTCGGAAGAGACTATGTTATCAAGATTAACAGTAGAAAAGTATTGAAAGGGCTTACAGAGAAGGCAGGAGTTTCAGATGATCTCGCGTTTGAGTGTTTTAGAGCAATCGATAAATTGGACAAAATTGGCCGCGATGGAGTTTTGAAAGAATTAGAAACAAGGAGTATTGGTAAGAAGGAGAGTGAATTTCTTATTGATGCTATTGGAATCAAGGGCTCAGGTATGGAGACCTTACAACAATTTAGAGACCTTCTTTCAGGTTCGAAAATTGGAATTGAGGGTGTAAACGAGCTGATGCTAATGGCTCAAATCTTTGAAGAAGCAGGCCAAAAGGATGCAACCGTTTTTGATATGTCACTTGCACGAGGACTTGATTATTACACAGGACCTGTGTTTGAGGGTCGTTACCTTGGTGGGAGTGATATTGGTTCAATACTTGGAGGAGGGCGCTACGACCATTTAATCGAACGATTTGGTGGACCACCTACTCCAGCAACAGGAATCTCATTAGGTATTGGAAGACTGATTGAGGTAATGATTGAACGTGGTGTTAGTGAGAGCCTCATGCCAGAACTCGATGTCTTCATTGCTCCAATTAAGGAACCTATGATTCGTTATGCTTTCTCTATTCAGAGTAAATTAATCAAAGAAGGCATATCCTGTGAAGTAGATGTGATGGATAGACCTTTGAAGAAATCACTAGAGCAGGCTGATTCGAAGAAGACTAAACTTATTATCATTGTAGGTGAGCGAGATCTCAAAAAAGGAGAAGTAAGTATTCGTGATATGGCTTCTAAGAATACAGAACAAGTAAAGATTGAATCGGTCCTTTCATTTGTTAAGGAAACACTTCAGAAAACTCAAAGTCCCTAGACCAAAGGCTTTTCTCGAAGATTGACTATAGTACTCTAAGGGAGAACCAATGACACGAATGCCAGTAGTTGCCGGTAGATTTTACGAAGGAACTGAAGATCTTCTTATCAAACGGATTGAGAATTGTTTTCTTGGGAATCTAGGACCAGGAAGGTTGCCTGAAGGAGAGCCAGGTGCGGTAAGAAATCTCAAATCCATCATTGCACCACATGCAGGGTATATGTATTCAGGAATGCCAGCAGCCCACTCATATCTTAGTCTATTTGAGGATGGTAGACCGGACCATATTGTAATGCTTGGCCCGAACCATACAGGATTGGGTGCGAAACTTGCTGTCTGTAACGAGGATTGGGAGACTCCTCTTGGAAGAGCTCGTTATGATAGCGGATTAGGTTCAGCTATTATCCAAGAAAACGAATTTGCCAAGACAGATTGTGTTGCGCATAGTAGTGAACATTCCCTAGAGGTACAAGTACCATTTCTACAATATATTTTCGGATCAGATGTCAGCTTTGTTCCAATATGCCTCACAGATCAATCATTCAAGATCTGTGAATCTATTGGTAAAACTTTGGCAAAATTAGCAGAGGAAGATGACATTCTTGTCCTAGCAAGTTCCGATTTCACTCATTTTGAGTCAGCACAAAGCGCTAACATGAAAGACAATCAAGCATTGGAGTATCTTGAGTTCTTGGATGCACAAGGATTCCTCAACTTTGTGCAGAGCCATCGAATTAGTATCTGTGGAGCCGGTCCTATTGCAGCAGCTACTATCTTTGCCAAAGAGAGAGGTGCTACTCAGTTCAATCTTCTCAAATACACAAATTCAGGAGACATCACAGGAGACAAAAACAGTGTAGTTGCATATGTAGCAGCAACCTTTGTCTAAACTAGATGATGATTTTAAAGCGATGAAAAAGAGGTTTCATTAGACTTCCTCCAAATCTGAATCAAATCCATCAGGAATTGGAATGGATACTTTCCAATACGCAGATGGAATTTCACTGGCAATTCCTACACCGGCGACTACACCTCCGATAAATGATACTCCACCAGCAATTAGCAATGAAGGAATAGCATTCCCAGTCATATCGAAGAGATAACCACTCATAGTAGGGCTCACAACATATGCACTATTACTCACTGCCCCAAAGAGACCCATGACTCGACCGTATGCTTTAGGATCAGTCAAATCTGCAATGAGTGCCTGGATAGCTGGTCCACGCATGGACATTCCAAGAGAAAGTACTGCTCCAGCAAGATAGAAGCCCATAGTATCAATAGCAGTGGCAAACATGAGCATAGAGATCGTACCGATGAATGCACCAATCACAATCAACCATTTACGACCACGTTTGTCTGATAACTTACCAAATCCAATATTGCCTATTATCATAAAAACGCCAATGACCCCAAAGAATCCACCAATCTCAAGAGGACCTATGCCAAATCGAGCTACTGCATCGAGCATAAAAGCAACCTCAAGGACACCTATGGCGAACATGTTTGCAAACATAGCTATAGCTAATGCACCATAGCTAGCATAAGCCCGTGAGAGAACTTCTTTGAGTGGTATCCCAGGAGGTTGTGTTAGACCTCTGGACCTTTTCCTTTCCGGTTCATGGATTAGAAGAGAGAGAAGAACCATTGTCAGAATAGATGCCATTGCAGCTATTACAAATGGTAATCGAATTCCTAAAAATTCAGCCAATACTCCCCCGACAACGGGACCAATAACGAATCCTACCATATTACCTGTGCTAAGATATCCCATTGCGGTGCCACGGTTTTCAGGTGTGGTCATATCAGAAACGAAAGCATTTGCTGCTGGAAAAAATCCTGCTGAAACTGCACCCTCCATTGCACGAGCTGCGATCATAACCCATGCATCCTGTGCCATTGCATAGATAACATTAGAAACAGCAAATCCGAGTAGAGAGAAAACCAGTATTTTCTTCCGACCAACATTGTCAGATAGGCTTCCAAGGGGTCCTGCAAAGAGAATTCTTGTCAATGCAAAGGAAGCTGCAAGAACTCCAAGTTCAATGCCACCCATACCTAATTCTGTAATATAGACAGGAAAAATAGGAGTGATAAAACCGAATCCAATCTGAAGAATACTAAGTGAAATTGCAAGCATCACGACCTGATACATACCAGTATGTCCATTGACCTCTATGACGTCATTACTACAACTACCAGAGATGTTAGTATCAGGTTCGACTTCCATTGGGAAAACGCTCTACCGTTCCCAATAATTCACCCTTTTCAAGTTTCGCAACAGTAGTTATTCTATTTATCAATAATAACCTTACGAACTCCTTTGATATCTGAGAGATCTTGGATGACCTTTCCAGGTAACGGAACCTGAGTTATTACCTTTAGGCAAGGTTCTTCGTAGATAGCCACATCTTCAGCTATGACCTGCCTTATAGGAATTCCATAACTCGCTATCTTTGTGGTGACCTCCGAGAGAATACCAGGATTCTCTGGAGATTCAACCAAAATTGTAACGACCCCATAGCCGAGGACACGTCGCACTCCTTCTAGTGATGGACCTGCTGGTCTCAGATTCTTAAAGAAATCACATAGATCTTTATTCGTACAGATGTCTTCAGTTGTGGCACGAACTGTACGCCTATCAATGTTAAGAGCAGTCCCTATTGACTTGAGAGGGATACGTATCTCGCCACATTTTATTATACCAGGTTTTTCAACACTGAATCCATGTCGAACAATAGCTTGAGCAACAATTAACCTCTGGGGAGATTCTCTAAAGAACTCAACAATCATACGCCACATAGTTGTGTTCCCTTCATATACGTGCTATCAGTTCTTTTTCCATAAGCACTTCGTCTATAAAGCCCTTCGGCATGTTAAAATGATTTTTCCTAAACCCTACAGTGCGATATCCTAATTTTTCATAGAGATCTCTAGCTGCTTTGTTATCCTCAAATGTACTAAGAACAATCTTTGAGTAGTCATTTTTAATCCCTATTTCTTCTCCAGCTCTCATCAAAGCGCAGCCAACACCAACATGTCTACATTCTTTTCGAACAATGATACCCAGTTTTGCAACATGCTGAGATGCATTCCATTCCTCAGGCTGGAGAGTGATATGCCCCGCGTATTCTTCTCCGAGAAAAGCAACTAGTAGTATCTCTCTACAATGATTTGTCTTTTCAATCCAGTGAATCCAATCAGAGATATGAGCGCTGGTAGAAAAAGTTGGTAACCATAAGCCTTCATCAACAACACTTCTAAATCCTTCATGAAGTAGAGAAGCATCACCGCGCTGGGCCGTTCTAACTAATATTTGACGACCATCTTTTGCAGTGAATTCCCATTTCTCCAAGTAGATGCACCTTGGAAGAAAACATGAAGAGTGTAGAAAAAGCGTTGTGGTGTGACAAAATGTTATTCATGAACCCTCAGGAATAAGCATAGGGATATCGACTCGGACTCCAGGTCTTGGAAGTGAACAAGCATATACTCTGTCCAACCTTATGTATCCAATAGAGTCATTGATGATGTGAAAGGATCCTTTCATTTGAAATGCGGCAGGTTCCAGAGAAACAAGCGAAATTGCAACCCTCTGACCTTCACGTAAATCATAGCCCCTTTGCTTTTCTTGTGTACGTTTCATTACAATTGTGTTATTTGAAACTGGCACCATTCCGAATTCTGGGAATGCAATCGGATATCCATCAGTATCAACAAATGCTAGAGCTTTGATGGCAGCCATTTGAGAGAGTGTTTTGAAGATATTCTTGGGCAAATTTCCTTCGATTGTTTCGGCGATTGGTACTTTCCCTTTAGCCACCTTTGCTTTAATGAAGGATGAAAGAACAGAGAGTTTGGAGATTGAGTACTTATCACTTGATGAAACTGCTTCAGCTACTCCCGCTCCTCGAGCGTTGGTATATTGATTATATCTGAATAGTGGGGTCTGGGCAATGAACTCGTATATCTCATCATTGCGATGAAATGATTCGAAGTTAGCTTTGACCAACCAGCTATCCAAATTCATTGTCATAACAAGTATCGAGATCTGATTGTTGCCTTGATCCAAATTCTCTCGGCTCTTGCTTGTCAGGAAATCACCATAGACCAATGTATTGCCTCTGTATACATTCCATGTCATTACAAGGGCAATATTGGGATTATCATTAGAATCCTTAGTGATCATGAATTTGGGAGTCTCGAATATCTTCATTGCTTCTATAAGTTCATTCGATAGAATATCAACACCCACAGGGTTTTACCTCCAATTTTTTATCGTTTTTTATCGTTCTAGTTTCTTTGGTCATTCCAGACCATTCAACACGTGTTAAGCCTTCAGAACGGGCAATAGAAGCCAGTCTTTCCATGACCTCTTCAGTAATCAATTCAGTATCTTTCAGCGGATACTCGAGATCGAAGAGAGCATATTTCTCAGTACACATTCTATTGAATGCGAGAAGATCAAATCTCTCCACATTTGGCATTGTAGTGACTATGAATTTTGCAATAGCTCTGATGTTTTCTTCATCATCAGTATACCCGGGGATTATAGGAGTACGAATCCACACAGGTTTGCCAGTTCTGCCCAGTATCTTTGCATTCTCAATCACGCGGGTAATCGGTACACCAGTATATTCTTCATGTTTTTTAGGATTCATAACTTTCAGGTCATAGAGAACAAGATCTACGTGCGGCAAGATATCTTGTAGGACTATTTCACTGCAATAGCCGCAGGTATCTAGTGCCACATGTATACCGTGGTCATGTAATCCTTTTGCGATATCTATTGCAAAAGTAGATTGAAATGTAGCCTCACCTCCAGAGAGGGTCACACCTCCGTTTGATGTGGCAAAAAAGATGGCATCACGAATGAGTTCTTCAACCAATTCATCAGAACTTCTAATTGTCCCCATGATCTTGATTGCGCCGGTAGGGCATTCCTCTTCACAAGTGCCGCAAGTCTTACATTTCTCATGGTCAATTTTTATACCCTCTTGAGTGAGTTCAAGTGCAGATTCAGGACAGGCGCGAACACAAGCCTGATCACCAATGCATTTGATTGCATACCAAACAACTCGAGGGGCTTGATCAATGGTTTCGATATTATGGCACCAAATGCAACTCATTGGACAACCTTTGAAGAAAACGGTTGTACGAATCCCTGGACCATCTTCAGTGGAACATCGTTGTATGTTTGTTATAATGCCTGTGCTCGTCATTAGAGGTTATGCTCCGTTCGTGTAATAATCTCTTCCTGCAGTTCTCTACCTATTTGAGTAAAGAAAGCATTATACCCTGTAACCCGAACCATGAGGCTAGAATAAGCATCTGGATTCTTTTGGGCATCTCGAAGCGTTGCTTTATCTATAATATTGATCTGAAGCGCAGTACCACCGACCTCATTGTAAGCACGTAATAATGAGGCCAACTTTTCTATATGCTCAGGAGTCTTAACCATAGAGGGACTAAGGGTGATTGTGTGACTTGCACCATTAGGTACAGTCTCGAGGCCAAGCTTTCCAACGGAACGGATTGATGCTGTAGGGCCTTTCGAGTCCATACCTTGAACGGCACCAACACCACCAGATAGAAATTCACCCCTTCTTCGTCCATCGGGAGTTGCTGCAGTCAAAGGTGCAAGCGGAATAAAATAGTTCCAAGAGAGGTATCCAGCACGATATCTCCGGTTTGTATATGGATTCTTGTGTCTAAATACTTCCTCAGCCCAAAATATTGAGAGTTCACGAGCAATACTATCCACATAATCATCATCGTTTCCGAACTTCGGAGCTTTTGTTCTCAAGAGCTGACGTAGTTCCTCAAAATCACTATAATTCGATTCAATTGCTTTTAGGAGCTCTGACATAGAAACTCTCTTCTCATCATAGACCATCTTCTTTACTGCGGCTACCGAATCAGCCAATGTGGCAATTCCCATTCCCTCAAGAGTATTGAAGTTCCAATCAGTTCCACCTTGATTGATATCTTTACCTCTCGCTGCGCATCCATCCATAAGCGCACTAAGATATGGGGTAGGCTGATACTTAGCTCTTAACGTGTCAGCCATATTTCCACACGTTGTGAGTAGGTGAACTATCTCCACGATCTGCTGCTTTACTGCATCAATGAACATCGCATATGTTGTGAAATTATGTGGGTCACCAGTCTTAATTCCAACTTGCTTTCCATTCGCTTGATCCTTTCCATCATTTAATGCAAATTCAACAGCCTTTGCAAGGTTCATATTAACATCAACCGTGTCTGAACGGTCATTGCCCTGCATGGTGTTCTCTAGACATCCAACTACACCATAGTCCCATGCCTCTTTGCGGGAAACTCCTTGCCAGACCATTCCTTCTATACTGTGCTCATCAAAATTGAGAAGGAATGGTGACCCTTGAGCCTTAGCAACCATTTCGGAAACCCGAATCAGGAAGTCCTGAGGGGTATTTCGGTGTAAGCGAATATTGGGCTTTGGTTCTAACAGATTCATATCCTCTATGACATCTAGTGCCAACCAAGTCAAATCATTCGTCAAATCTTCCCCATTAGGACCGCAACCACTCAATGTCATGAGCTGTCCAAAGCTTGAGTTAATGCCTTGGTTAATTCCAAGTTTTCCTTGGTAGTCATAGACATAATTGTGTTTGATCCAATAACATTGTACAAGCTCTTTTGCTTCTTCTTTGGTCAATGTACCAGCTTCAATATCTGTCTTGTAGAAGGGATACATGTACTGATCCCAACGTCCATGAGACAGTCCTGCTCCAGGATAAGACTCAGCAGCCATAACTAGCATGTGTGTAATCCATAGAGATTGCAATGCTTCCCAGAAGGTGCTAGGGGGTTCCCAGGGGACCTTCTCACAAATCTGAGCTATCTTAAGTAATTCCCTTTTTCGATGGTCATTATTTTCTTCTTCGATCAATTCTCTTGCCTTTTTTGCATAACGGCATCCAAGATCTCTTGCAGTCGTACAGCTTATGATTAAAGCTTCAATAAACTCTCTATGTTCTGGATTGATGTTGGTTTGGAGTATCTTTTCATATTCCTCAGCAATTCCTCTAAGACCAATTCGCATGACTTTAGCATAGTTTGGAATAAGATGACCAGGGACTGATGATGCAGTTCCAACTCCAATCTCATTTAGTCGTGTTGCTTCCTTGAACCATTTCTTCATCTCTTTGTTTCTTGTTGCAGTTTCACTCTTATTGAGAGAACGTGAGAGTGCAGTATTGAAATTGAAACCAACAATTAACTCACCCTCAAGAATGATGACAGGCATGTATTTTATCATAACCTCATGAAAAAAGATAGCTCGCCGCTTTGCCAGACCAAAATCCCAATAGTCATCAAGAAGCTCAACCGTTATAGCCATAGCCTTTAGAGTCTGATTAATGGATGGAAAGAATGGGTAGATTGCTGGCTCATTAGCCCAATCATGAATTGAATAGACCTCATCCCAATCGGTGCCAGTAGTAAAAGCATATGGTTCGTTGGTCTCATTCCTTTCATGAAATGAATAGAAGTGAGCTCTTAGTTTCTGAATTCGCTCAGAGAGATTCTCTGATGGCGACCAGATATTGACGAGAGGTGTCTTTTCTTCATTGACGGTCATGGAATGATCACTACTTTATGGAAGCAGAATAGGCAGAGAATCCGTATCTTAAAAGCTTACATATTCTCATAAAATGGAAAAGATAACAAAATATGTACCTGTACAGAAGGAAGTTTCGTGTGGAGTCTGAATTTCTATGAGTAGTAATCTAGATGACGAACCTGAACTTACAGATGTTCAGAGACTCACAATCGGTTTGACTTTACTAATCTGGTCTTTTGCATTAGCTATTATTGTTGGAATTTCATTACTTATTACCAATCCGTACTCTATCGGTCTGATAGGTCCTGTTGGCTTATTACTAGTCATTCTTCCATCATTAGGATCATATCTATTATCAAAGGGATAATTGGAGTATTTAATCCAAAAAGAGATGAACTAGTGTAATTGAGAATAACTAACCTGTACAACCGTAATACTTGCGCTACGCTTAAAAGCAGTCCAATTTCTCTGCCTCCATCCACCCAATAAGCGATTACTAGGTATTAGGAAGGCACCAGAATGAGAAGAACAAGTAGATTATTGGCGCTCATATTTGTCACATTCATGATATTGGGTAGCACTCAAATCCAGACAATAACGCCAGATATCAATGGCAATCAACCAGTGAGCGCTTCACTCGACATTCTGAAGACGGCAGCTTACGATTCGCCTAATATTACTGCAATGGTACTCAGTCCAGCTAATGGAACTGCAGTTTCAATGACTTTTGATATTAGTCTTAATATGACCTCAGATTTTGTCACCCTAAATCTCACCCTCTTTATTGATGGTACAATTTACCCAGTATATAATGAAACACCAATCGTTGCCAGTCCAAATTGGATTCAAAATATTTCTGTTGATTCATCGTCTCTTGGAGATACCTGGCATAATTTCACTGTATTCTTTGAGAATTTAGCAGAGAGAGAGTCAGTATACTTGCTCTATTACGTTGATAATACGGAACCGAACTTTGTCATCTCACTAATAAGTCCGGCAAATCAAACTACTATAAGTGGAATTGTTAGCATTAACCTTAATATAATATCAGACTATGATTTGTTTAACGTAACTGTTTTCGTGGATGGTAATGTAAAATCATTCCAATGGATTGGGACTGGTAATGTAAGTGTTGTTATTGACACTAGCACACTCCTAGAGGGTTATGATAATTTTACCCTATTATTCCAATATGATATGTTACAGATTCATTTTGAATATGCATTGTACCTTGTCTATTTGGTAGATAATGATGGAGTACCAATTACAATCTCTCACTTAGAACCTGCAAACCAAACAGAGATCTATGGAACTTTTGATTTGGTTCTTCTCATTGGATCTGAATATGAGCCGCTGAATCTAACACTTTTCGTCAACGGCGAAATATCCCAATACAATAAGAGCTCGATTGGAATCAAGCAACAGACAATATCAATTGATACGCTACCATTTGATGAAGGTCTAGCAAACTTCACACTTCTATTTGAATATAATGTAACCGGAGAGGATGCACGAGTAGTCTATCATTTAGTGTTCCTTATTGATAATCATGATAAACCAGTTATCATAATTCTAGATCCAAGTGCGGATTCTACTGTTACAGGTCTGACTGATTTTTGGCTTAATATTTCATCAACTCATCCAGATCTTTTCCTAAATATTACTGTAGATGGAAAAATTGTAGAGGAATATAATGCCACAATAATTTCTGTAGGTGCATTCAACTATACACTGAACACTAGTAGGTATGAGAACGGGAATCATGTGATTGCCATAACAGCATTTACTGGTGAAGGTGAGTTTAGAACAGTGGAACGAAATCTCATCTTCTTAGATTATGTACGTGTATGGATCTCTGGTGTTACTAGCCATGATAGAATATTCGGTGAAGCTGAAATCACAGTTAGAATGGAGTCAGCTTTTACCAATGCTACCATGTCACTCTATGTTGATAACGTACTTGCTGAAGATGTCACCAATATTACAATATACCCAGGTAATAACAAGATCAAGTTCGATACCACTGTCTTTCCAGAAGGAGAACAAACAGTAAAGGTCATTGCTTACGACGAGTTTGGCCATCTATGGATAACTAACATGATTCTTGAGGTAGATAACAAAGGAGCACCAACTCTCCGATTTATCACAAGGGATGCAGTTGTGGTAGGGCTTGCAAGCTTCGAACTTGATGTCGAATCAGATTGGGACGAGGTACTAGTAATAATCTATGTTGATGATAATATTGTAAATAGCTACAACAATCTGACTATAGATGTTAGTTCAGGATCCTTCATCTTCCAGATTGATGTCGGCAACTATGCTAAGACTGAACATGCAGTTCGTGTTGTCATGACTACCCCAGAAGGCGATGCCTCAGAAGTCGAACGGACATTCGGATTCGCCTCTCTTAGGGCTGAAGAAATACTAAGTATTGGTGTTCTGTTTGGTCTTGCTATATTCATACCATTCTATCGTTGGAGGAAGGGAGGTCAATCAATTAAGACGGTATTGATTGTCGATTCTATTTTCCTCGCGGTTGTTATTGGAGCCTTTATATTGTTGGGGATTAACACAATACCTTTCATAACATGGCATGTGAATCTAGCTAGCATATGGGCTATAGGTGGAATCCTTGTTTTCACAAACTGGGCATTACCATTTCTGACTGAAGAATCATAATAATTTCGTCACGGGAATATCTGTCGAGAGCTCAGAGGACCATTTGGCAACTGATGAGTAAATGCCTAGATGGTCCTTTGAGATTGTTGTTTCTATTGATTTTAATTTCCAGATAGATGCAGCTCTTGCAGTTCGTGAGATTACTGCATCTGCAAATTCCAATCCACGTTTTGTAACATCAGCAACAAAGACACCGGATTTACTGTTTTTCTTAGCGATGACACCTACACCTATCAATTTGTCAGCGGCATGATATTCAAATAAACGACCAGTCAGTCTTCCATCAATGACATCGCCAGCTAATTCAGCAAGTGCACCAGGATATGCAATGTGACTGAACTTCAGTGACTTTGGTAACTTGGAAGCACTATCTATTTTTTCTGTCTTGATTTTGCTATTTCGTTTTTCAGGAATCTTGCCGAGGGGTGTCTTAAGATTGACAATAGAACCACGTGCAAAATACTTGACCTTCATCCAATAGTTATAAGCTGCAGGGGGAGTGGTAGCAATCACACGGACAACCTTCTTCTTTTTCAATACATCCTCAGCAGCATGGGTTAGTTGCGTCCCTATTGTTTTCTTTTGATGTCGCACATCAATATCGAGATTGCGAATAATCCCTACTCTGCTAACAATTGGGTTTTTCTCCAATCGAACCACAATCTCCCCGACAGCATGCCCATCTTGTTCAGCTACTAACCAACCCCAATTCTCAAATGTCACTCCTCGATGTTCATCTTTAACTTGCTCTACAGTCGTGTAACCGCTATCTTTTTGCTTGTAGAACCATCGAGTGCCTTGATATACTTCTAACAGGTCACTGCAGTCTTTCATCTTACCAGTTCGTATTGTGACCATGACCACTTACCTCAAGTTATCCTATATTAGGTCAACAATATGCTGAAAATAAAACGATGTAAGACATGGCTATTTCACAAGCTTATCACACAGTTTTATGCAAGCATCACTTAATTCACTTGCACTAGAACCAAAGAGGTATAGAATAGGTTCAACACCATATCCACCAGGAACATGGATAGCTGGATTAGTAGAGGACTTCTTCCTCTTTGTTGAAGCTTTTACTGATTCAATAATTTTCTCAGCATCGTTCGTGGATTGTTCAACAGAAGATACTTGGAAACCAGATGATGCCGCTGCTGCTACAACGTTAGGGGCTCCACTAATACACAGACAAGATCTAATCTCAGGCCACTGCTCCCTTGCTAAAAGCAGAAGTTGAGCTGTGTGCCTTGATGTTCCAAATTGAGGACTTAATGCTCTGGCTTTGCCATCTACCAGTGTTATTCGCCCAGGAATTCCAGCAACCTCATCAAGATTAGTTGCCGTACCCTCAGTAGACACCAGATTTGCGCGTACCTGAGGCATAACAAGTTTGAACGAAGGACAGGATTCAATCTGATGTATGGCCTCCTGCATATCTTTGATTACCTGAGCTCTCCCAGTCAGATCCTCATCTTGCCCACCCAGCAATTGACCGCATATTTGACAATCTACATCTCTTAGTGATGAAACACGTAATTTGTGCAACTTGCATACATGAGAACTCAAACGTGATTTCATACATGCAGAACATACTTCCTTCACAATCTTATCATGAGAGAGAACAGGAGAAGTCATGAGTTCAATTATATTGGGGAGTACTAGTGTGGCTTCAGGGGAGAGCATTAGTCTGTCATTCGATTGAGTCAAGTATTTACTGACTGCAGCCTGAGTCAAATCCATTTTCTTAGCAATTTCACTCTGAGATAGGCCAGCTCGTTTTAGTTCGTGAGAGACCTTTGCTCTCAATGAAGGCAAAAATTCACGCTGTACAGTTTCACAAGGGGGTCTCATACTTGGGGTCTCCAGAAGGTATATATGGCACGGCCGCTTATAACACTGTTGTATAACACTATAATATGATAGAAGTGATTTAATGTCAGAATATCCTGTCAGGAAAAATCCTAAGACGATGATTGCTGTCGTGACAGTAATTGTTGTGATAATCGTAGCTACATATGGAGTGGTTACATGGTGGAAACCAAGATTCGTCGTCTACACCTATAGCAGTTTCATGGAATGGGGTGATGAAGGAGCAGAAGCTGTTCTTGAGCGAGCATTTGCACCATTTGAAGAAAAATATGGTATTGACATCAAATTTGTCCTTCTCGAAGCTGATGCGAATTTTATTGTTTCCAAATTGAAAGCTGAGGCTGCAAATCCTGTTGCTGATGTGGTTATAGGAATTGATAATATATTAATCCTCCAGGAAACTGCAAGAAGTGTATTAGAACCATACGAATCACCAAATCTTGCATACATTAATCAGAGTCTTATCGATGCGCTAGATCCAGAACATTATCTCACTCCCTTTGATTTCGGTCTTGTAAGTTTAATATATTCGAAAAATACAATCAATACTACAAGTCTCCCTCAGCTCAACAATCTCACATTTGCAGATTTATCAAATCCAACTCTTGCGTCAGCGCTCGTAACAGAAGACCCTCGTTTCAGTAGTCCGGGTCTTGCATTCTTACTTTCGCAAATTGCTGTATATGAGAAAATACTCGAGGAAGACTGGAAAACATGGTGGGATGATGTCAAAGGATTAATTGATGTTGAAGAGGGATGGACTGAGGCATGGTCAGCTTGGGAAACAGACCCAACAAAACATCTTCTAGTGAGTTATGGTACTGATCCTGCGTATTCAGCAAATTACTTGGGAACAGCACCAGATACTGCGGTAGCACCTCTCTATTACAATGGAAAACATTGGGCATGGATGCAGGTAGAAGGCGTTGGTCTTGTCAAGAATGGTCCAAATCCCGAATTAGGAAAGGCATTCATTGACTATTGTCTGAATATCACAGTTCAACAGGAGATACCGCTAAACCAATGGATGTTCCCAGTTAGGACAGATTTTGATCTGCCAAGTGTGTTTGATTATGCAATTCATCCAGATGAGATATTTATCCTCAATACCCTCCTTAATAGCACAGAAATTGCAGCTAATCTTCAGGATTGGCTTGACGATTATTCAACGATCATGACACCGGGTTAAGAGGTGCACTGATGGCAAAGATAGATCGAGGTACATACTTCCTATTATTAATACCAATAGCCCTTCTATCTTTCTTTCTTATTTATCCAGTAGTACGAGTAACGTTTGAAGGATTACTTTCTGATACTGGAAAATCCTTTCATAAAGTAATTTCCTCATATAGCACACAATACACAATAATCTTCACTTTCAGTCAAGCAATCGTAAGTACGATAATGTCAGTATTAGTGGGTCTACCTGGAGCATTACTTCTATCACGACTTGATTTCAAGGGTAAATCGATAATTCGGCCACTCATTATCATTCCATTTGTCTTACCACCAATCGTTGTGGTTGTTGGATTTATGCAAATGTTTGGTGCATATGGTCTAATTGATACATTCTTCATGTGGTTACTTCAAAGTCCTACATCTGTATTGAATATTGCAGATGGAGTAGTTGGAATCATACTTGCTCATACGTTTTACAATGCACCTCTTGTGATCCTATTAGTTTCAGCATCGTTAGAACGCCTTAATCCTGAAATTGAAGATGCTGCAGAGATACTAGGCGCTACTACATATAAGCGGTTTTCCCGAATTACATTACCACATATTTTCCCCGCAATAACAGCAGCTGCAATTCTTACATTCCTATTCTGTTTCATGTCCTTTCCAATTGTACTAGCATTGGGCAATGGTGTCTACAAGACGATGGAGGTTCAAATCTGGGATTCCTTTAGATGGTCCAATTACGGTGAAGCAAGTTCATTGGTGTTGATTCAAATCTTAATCACAATGACCTTGGCTATAACCTATATCCAATTAGGACGTGAAAAAGATCAGACAGTTGCGCCTACATCATCGATGAGAAGTGTCAAATTTCGAAACTACATGAAGAGAGAACAAGTATTCATTATAGGATATATTATAATGGTTCTGATTCTCATCGGCGGACCAATTGTAGCAATCTTGAGAGCTGCAATATACGATCCTTTATTGAAGAGATATTCGCTTGATGGTTTTGTTTATTTGTTTACTGTGGGGTCAAATGGAGGATTTGGTCCATTAATGAACACCTTATTCTATGGTGGATTAGCAACACTTCTGTCAATTCTTCTTGGAATCCCCCTCGCATATGCACACAAGTCCAGAGCTCGCGGTTTACCAACACTCTCATCAATTATGGTTCTCCTACCTTTAGGAATTTCATCAATTTCAATGGCCTACGGACTTATGACTGTCATCGCAGTTCCAACAGGTCTTAATATTAATCCATGGCCAATTATTGTAATAGCTCAAACAATAATTGGACTTCCATTTACCACAAGGTCGATTGAGATTTCTCTGAGGAGTATTGACCCAAACATACTAGATCAAGCTGACTCACTTGGTGCATCAAGATTTCAACGGTTTTTCTTTATCGAGCTACCTTTATTATTGCCAGGTATTATTGTCGGTGCAGTATTCGCTTTTGCAATGGCAATAGGAGAAATGTCTGCTACTCTCTTCATTGCTCTTCCTCAAAATTATACTCTAGCAGTAGCAATCTATAATAATCTCGGAGTCAGGAAATTCCTACAGGCAGGAGCTTCGGCCTTATTTCTTGTTGCAATCTGTGTTGCCGCCTTTTTCGCAATGGAGAGAGTTTCAAAGAGTGGTACAGGAGGCGCGTTATGATGGTCGATGTGGAACTAAGGGGAATTATCAGAAAATTTGAAGATGGAACACATATTGGCCCAATCGATTTGAAAGTCAAGGATGGAGAACTGCTTACATTATTAGGACCGAGTGGATCAGGGAAGACAACAACACTCAGAATGATTGCTGGATTTATCGAAGCTGATAAAGGACAGCTGCTATTCGATAATGTTGATATGGTAGATGTATCTTCACGTGAGAGATCAATTGGAATGGTCTTCCAATCAGTTGCCCTCTTTCCAAATATGACAGTCTATCAAAATATTGCATTTGGTCCAGATATGGCAGAATGGTCACAGGAACGGACAGTTGCAAGAGTGGAAGAACTTGCAGAACTCTTGGGAATTCGCCATTTGTTATTTCGTAAGATTAGTGAGATAAGTGGAGGAGAGGCACAACGCGTCGGACTGGCAAGAGCACTTGCAAAAGAACCAAGACTCCTACTTCTTGATGAACCACTATCAGCATTAGATCCTCAACTAAGAGAAAGACTTCAACTGGAAATCAGAAGAGTTCAACAAAAGTTAGGAATAACAACAATATATGTGACCCACAGTCAAGATGAAGCTTTTGCTATATCTGATAGAGTGGCTGTAATTGATGATGGAAGAATAATTCAGGTTGGAACCCCTGAAGATCTCTATAATGCTCCAGTAAACGAATTTGTCGCGAGGTTCTTAGGAAGTGGCAATGTATTCTGCGGCGTTATTAGAGAGGCGAATAACAGCAATCTCATTGTCGAAGTCAATAAGCTCAAGTTCTTCATTAAGGGGGTAGGAACTGTAGGGGAAGAATTGAAATTTACTGTGAAGCCAGAAGATATCATCCTCAATCAACAGGATGATGAAAATTCAATCAAAGGAGAAATTCTTTCTATTACGCCACTTGTAGGTCTTTTCAAGATAGCAATTGCACTTAATGGTGAAACAGTCTATGCAATAACTCAAGATGAGAATATCATAAAACAGCTGAGGGGGAGTAAAGAGAAACTGATTTCATTCTTCTTCAGTCCCAGTGCTGCTGTTATCATCTCTGATTGATTTCATAGCAGTTTCCATTTCAGATGTAAGGTCCTGCAGCGTATCAGGCTCATCTTCAGGAACATACTCGAACTCATCGGCTGTTAAGATTTGGCGCTCTAGTAATGAGAGAAGCCTGCTTCGAATATAGCCTGCAGAAGTTATCATATCAGGAACTTCATATTTCCGGTTGAGGACATTCATAAGAGATGCAGTTGCCCTGCTCTTGAAAACCATGAAGACAAAAGTGAAATTGAGTATTATTGAGAAGAGAGGACCGAGTGGTACAAGGATAACGAAGAGGGATATCCAAGGGGCATCAAATCCAGTAGTTAGAGTTAGCTCAATCCAGACTAATATAATATCAATACCTGCAAAGAACTCGAGAATATCTTCGAGGTCATCACCAACATTACTCATCGACCTATCACGCTCATCAAGATGAAATAGTCCAGAGTCTTTTATCAACCAAGGACCATAATAGAGCACTAGAACTGTGATAGGGAGCAATAGAATACTAGCCCACATGACGGCTGTACCAAATCCAACAATATCCCAAGTTTCAACATTCATCATCAGCTCGAAACTGATGAAGGTGAATGCAATTCCGACAACTAGAACAGAACCATAGAGAGATCTTCTCAAAACAGTCCGATATGATTGATCCACAGGTTCTGGACTAAGGAAATACTCACCAGTTCCACGTTTGAAGAAGCTATGAATTCTGAGGGGTAGTCCAACAGAATCTGGAAAACGTATCATAATTGCACAAATAATCACAGCCACTACAATGGATACTACTGATGCAAGAAGCATCCAAAATGTATATGGAATATATTTTGTTGGTAAGACAATCCAGACTCCTGAGATATTTAGAAGATATAAGAGCCCCCATGTCGATGCAATCATAATTAGAGATGAACCAATAAGACCAAGAGCAATTTGCAGATTAGTCAATTTCTCCATCTGTCTTAATTCGTAAGTATATGACTTCACGAGTCTGGTTTTTCTTGTCACAAAAACACCATGAAAGTAGAGTCTGTCATCACTCATAAGCGTTCTTTGAACCTATCCAAGCCATAATTTACAATTATATCCAGCACAATAACAATCATATAGCACAATCAGCGATTAAACAATGCGCTGTCAATACACTCAAGGCTTATGTTTTGAGTTATCACAATGCATACTTACACAAGTTCAACAATTGCGTAGTGATTGATTATGGTTATAGGCTACGAGGTTCAAGAGGATGGAACCTTAAACGAAATCGAATTGGGAAAGGAAGATCTTCATTCAGGTCTTGTTGTTTGTGTGGTAGATGATGAAACAAAGAGCATCTATCTCTGGAAAGGTAGTCAGGCGGGTGTACGAGTGAAATTTATCGGGGCAAGAGTGGCTACGAATCTTAGAACAGAGTATGGTTTTCATTTTAAAGTACGACCATTAGATGAAGGTGAAGAACCTCCGACGTTTTTCACCGCACTTAATGGATCGACTGCCGCAACGCGTATTATGAAACCTGGTGACAAAGCACCTCCACCAGCACCACCAAAACCTAAGAAAGAGCCAGAAGTAGCTGCTGTTACTACACCCTCAACGATGACAGTCGGACCAGAAACAGAACCAGTTGTCACACATACTCCTGTAACAACATCGTCACCACCACCAAAACCACCAATAACTTCTACATCAACAACTCGTTCTGCAACTCCAACTACAGCTAGAGCTGTACCTCAAGGAGAGATTGCAGAGATGATAAAGGAATTAGAAGCACTGGACCCTCCTGAAGGATATCAAAGAGAACTTGTGATTGTATACAATGATCTTTACACTGTTGCAGAACATAGGACAGCAGTCTTCGGTCAAGAAAAAATTGAGAGAAGAATTGAGAAGGTCAGAGATCCCCCAGAGGGGACTTTCATGGCTGAAGGATTCATTCCACGAGTTATTGTAAAAGATGGAAGGGTGCTTGGCATTGAACTGCTCAAAGGCACTCCTGATGCCATACTTAGTCCAATAAAAGCAGAGATGAAAGAACGTCTTAGTGACTTGATAACATTCTTCAAATCGGAAACTGAAGAGAGTGAAACAGCAGGAACAAAGAAAGAAGCAGGAAAGAAAGGCAAGAAGCTTGTTGCCAAATAATCGCATTATAATCAACATACAGTTAGGGGAAACAAAACATGTCATCACACTTAGACCCGGCAAAGGAAAAGGAATTAGTCGAGCTTCTTATGGGGCTCACAAATTATGCAGATCTTGATGCAATCGCAGTAGTCAGTAAGCAGGGAGTCAAACTTGCTTACTTTGCCACTGAGGAGTCTGATGCAGATCCAGATCTTATGGCTGCAGTGAGTGCGGCCCTCCTTATGACTGGAGATATGGCTGCTGGAAAACTAGGACTTGATGAACTCTATGAAGTGATTGTACGAGGGAGAGACGGATTTGTGGTTCTCTCACATGCAGGCGAGTTTCTCCTTATGGGCTCAGCAAAGGATTTGACATCAATGGGACTAGCTGTGACTCAGATGAGAAAATATGCAAGAGAGGTTGGAGAACTTCTGAGTTAGTACAATTTCACATTCCAGTAGTAATCTTTCTGTAGAAAAAATAGTAGCTCTAACTAAAGCAGAATCGCCAAGAAACCCAAATGTGGATTATGCCTGAGTTGATACATACAAGAGGAATTTTCAAATTACCGCTATTACACACTTTAATAGGATATTTGAATTGTATGTACACAAATCAATATGTGGAGTAATCAATGAATGAAGGGCATTATCGTTTTCGATGAGTCTGGTGTTAACATGGCCTCAGTCGGTCTTGATAATGTACGGGTCAATCCAGATCTATTTGGATCTTTCATTTCAGCTATTCAAGCATATGCTAAAAGGTCAGTTGGAAGTGAAATGAAGGAAGTGACATATAGTAATGTTCGATTGATGATCGGTCGAGCAGGACCATATCATGTTGTTACACTGCACACAATAGATGATGAGGACGCTGACTGGAATCATAGTGCCACACTCAATGTGTTACACACTGAAGACTATATGCTTGATGATGAACACCTTCGTATTTTGCAGGAACTTCTTACTGATGAGTTTCTCTCCCCAGCTGATGTAAAAACTGGTATTGATACACTAACATCCATCAGTAAAGAGTAGACCATCTACGAAGTCTGACCAAGTTGTTTGAATGTTACAATCTCATGAAGTGTATTCCCTGTTTCCTCAAACTTTATTCCATCATGATTGACATCTAATTTAAAGTCTGAATTTAATCTGAAATACCCAGGTTTCATCTTGAGAATGTACTTCGCGATGAATCTGAGAAGTGCTGGAAAATTACTCAACATATCTTCAGCTTCGAGGACACGATGAACATCAAGTTGAACACTTAGTATCTCAGGAGTGGTAATTGTAATCGTTTTTGGAAAGCTATGTCCAGCAGCAGAGCTGTATTCAAAATTTTCTTGTATGAAATCATATTCCCCGGTGCTCAGAATGATGTCTTTCCCTTTTGCAGCCATCAAGACTTTCACAGCATGACGGTCTACTTTTTCATTACACTGAATGAAGGCATAAGATAGAGTGAAGTTTCTTGAGTAGATACGACCCCACATCCAGTACTCAATGATACTTGAAAAGGAAAAGTTCAACCAGTTGTGGTCATGATATCCAACTCCTGAAACCTCCATTATTGTTTCACGGTCTCTAACAGTTCCACTTACTCTGGCTTTCGCAAAGGGTATGACCCAAGCAAAATAGCCAAGGTCTGCAAAATGTGAGAAGCCACTTCCGGGTTTCCAGCCAACGACTTCACATCTGTAAGTAAGATCGAAAGCGAGTTCGTCCTCATCAAGGTGTATCTTGTAGACTGGTAGAGAGTCCTGTGAATAGTCAACCTCCAGGTAATTCTCACCGATCTTTACATCAGCCTTTTCTCGAGAAGCATAGAAATCAGATTTCTTGTACTTGATAAATCTCTGTGTCTTTCGACCATCAGGTCGCAAAAGAACCAGCTCAACTCCAATCTTTCCAGCGTTGAGACCAGGATTCGGATTGGCTGCATAAAAGAACGCTACGAGGGTATACCCGCCTTCAAGGTGTGCATCAAAGTACCACCATTCGAATTGATTCTTTTTTCCAACCTCTATATGTAATGCATCATCTTCTGGAGTGAGAGGAGTAATTGTACCATCTTTTCTTCCCGGCCCGTTCCATCCCTCTTTCACATTTGGATTGATGTTATCTGTCATTTGTCTTTCATTGCTCCTTTAATGTAGTGACTTGGGTCAGAAAGTCCTTTGGGGTCAAAAGCAGCCTTAATCTTTCTGAGCCAATCAGGGTAATTCATTGTCCGTTCTGCATAGTAACTATGGACATTATCTCCAACAATAAAAAATGGCATGCCTAACGCTTGGTCAAGATCCATCTTGTTACATTCATCTTGATATTCTGCATATCCTAAGCAGGACTTTACAGATGTAGGATCATAGACAGTAGGTACTTCGAGATGTGCCATGTGTCCACTCTCATAACTTGTAATCCAAACGCCAAGTCCTCGATCGTCACCAATCACACCCTTCTCAATATACTTCTGTTTCACTGGTTGATTCAATTGGGCTAATCTAACAGCCATCGCAATTGTGTCCATACCACCATGAGTACTCTGGAAACAATTAGAGAAACGAAAAGCATGTGCACCAAGCATGTTCCGCACAGTTTCACCGTAATGCATTGGCTTCGGTGAGATTACACCGTCCTCAATTAAGTTGTTACCATTGTATTTATCCAGGATGAGTCTGACAAGTTTTGATCTAAACACAAATTCACGTATTGTATGAGCTGCAACCAATGCAACAATATAGTTCCTAGTCTTGGCAAGAAGACCTGCAAATATTGCTTCTATTGCTTCTGTTTTTGTGTTTGTGAATAATGCTGCAAGTCCTTCGGGTGATGATGTTGTTGCGACCATACACACCTCTCGATCGCATAACTCATACATTGCACCTTGATACTCATTCCACTCTTCAAAATTAAGGACATATAATTGCCAGTATGGAGGTATGTCCCACTCGTAGTTGGGTATAGTACCACCTGTCTTCCATTTCCAGTCTTTAGGAGCTGGCCATGAGAAGAGCCGAATTGCTGCTTTTGTAAACACACCAAGCCCGCCATAAGCTCCAAGCCAACCCCTCATAATACCTCTCAGACTGAATCCAGGACCATCCCCAGTGAACCATTTTCCATTGTGATCGTAAGATCCTAACCTGAGAACCTCGCCAGTTGGAAGAACCCATTCAACTCCTAATACATTTCTTCCACTAAATCCCGTATATGGAGATGTGAAACCGGGACCAACAAAAGAAGTATGGCTTGCAAGAGGAGATGTCTGAGGTCCAGCTCCCTGCGCATGATGCATGAGACCATACTTGAACAATTCAGATTGGAGTTCAGCATTCGTGACATAGGGCTCAATCACTGCATACATATTCTTCTCGTCAACATCTAGAATTTGGTTCATTCTCCTAAGGTCAATCTGAATAGATCTAGGATTACTTACTCCAGCCCAAGGGCCCATTCCAGTTGTAAGGGCTTTGTAACTAACATCATATTGATTGCATACTTGAACAATTGCCTGGACTTCTTCAGTAGAGGCTGGAAGTAAGACCGCAAGAGGGCGAACACCAAATCGTTGTGGTTCTTCCCCGCGTTGGGCACTCTCAATCTCATTACACCATTGGAAGGCATATGTATCCATTACTGCAGGATCTTGAGAGATGTTTCTCTCTCCAACAACTTTCTTGAAGGCTTCGTAGACGTTATTCTCTAGCACCTACTCCTCACCCCCTATACTACGAAGAATGAGTTCCGTCAAATCAAGATACTCCAATGATGAATTTTGAGATTCAATACTGTCCAGGAAATTTGTTCCACAGAATGGACAAGCAGATACTAATATAGAAGCCCCTGTTGACTCTGCTTCTTCAACTCGTTCATTCGCCGTTGCTAAAGCAAAATCAGGATATGCAGATTTGCAGCCCCCACCTGCACCGCAGCAATAAGAATACTCTCGAATTCGCTGCATTTCAACTAATTCAACTCCAGGTATCTGTTTCAAGACACTGCGAGGAGCATCATAGACTCCGTTTGCACCACGACGTTCAGGTTTGGGAGGGTCATAGATATACACCAGAGTAAGAACTTCAATCTTCTCACCATCCCACTTCTCATAGGGTTCTGCCATTCTTCCAAGATGGCAGGGATCATGATAGGTCACTTTCAATGGTACTTTCTTTTTCAGCTCAAGTCTTCCATCTTTTAGAAGGGTTTCAATTAATTGAGAAGTGTGAATCACCTCAATATCATGTTCAACAAATCGTGGATACTCCACCTTTAACATATTATAACAACCTGCGCAACTCGTGATGATACGCTTGATTCCAGCCTGCCCAAACTGCTCAATGGTATCCTTCATTATCTGGATAGCACGTTTTTCATCTCCAACTCTATAGACAGGTGAGCCACAACATTGTTCGTCCGAACCCAACAAACGGAATCCTTCATTAGCAGCATTCAAGACTTTGGCAGTAGCAATCGCAATCTCTTCGCGCCGATATGCTGCAGTGCATCCAACAAAATACAGAGTATCGGAGGATTCGTCAATCTCTATATTATCAGGCAACCACGATGGTCTCTTTTCAGGCTCTTCACCATATGGATTCTTATTCCTTTCAACGAATTCAATATACTTTTTGTGATTGGGCATTGGACCTTCTCCAGTCTCTACGGCAGCTACACGGAGTGCATGAATCGCTTCATTCGGTTCGAGATCATAAACCCACTTGCAAGAAACCTCACAAGCTCCACAGTTCGTACACCGATATAGAACATCTAACATCTCAGGAGTGAATTCCACCCGACCTTTGTGATACGCATTTGCCATAATCATGCGCCCACCACCAGAATATGCATGGAAATTATAATAATCAACAGATGGACACGCACTAGAAAATCGTTTACTCTGAATGACAAGTTGTGGAATGAATTTACAGCTTGAACATCTCACACAACTGTCCATCATGTCTTCGAATTCATCCAGTGTCATTATGGCACCTCCTTGAAGCAGAGAACTCTAGGATTGAGGATATTATTAGGATCAAAGATAGATTTCACACGATGCATTGCATCCACGGTGGTTGGAGCAGCCTGTTTAAAGACCAAGTCATTAACTAAACCATAAGGTCGACTGAAATAAGCCCCCATATCCAATAATGCTGTTTGTCCTTTGCCTATTAGAGATAGTACTCCTTCAGTAGCATCCACATCTGCAAGGCTGTAGTAGAGGTCAAATCCGCAATGAGTATTGGTTCCTTGTACCGTTGGCTGAATATAGGCACCTATTTGATCGTGTGAAAAGTCAACCTCGTCTGCAACTTTGAGGAAGGCTTCATAAAATTCCTGACACCTATCCAATGTTGTAGTGAAAAAGATCTCGCGACACTCACCTTTGACTACGAGCTTCCAATAGACATCATGACTCAGATTGTTTAACTTAGATTCAATATCATGACCAGTAATCTGACCAATCTTATCACAAAGCCGGACATCTGTATCTTCTGCAATATCCATGATGTCTCCAATTCTATATGCTAATTCCTCATCAGCAATCATTCCATGCCCGGATACACCAAGAATGAGAATCCAGTTGGGCAAGTTCTTATCTGCCCCTAGTGCTGCTGTAAAATTGATTCTATTCAAAATAAAATGTTCATCTGCTAACCTTCGTCGAAGAATTTCATAGTTGAAATCAAGCAATTGATTCAGATTATCAGCACCTGCAAGATAAATCGAATGAATGTCAGGTAACATTTCACACTTCATAGAAATCCAAGTCACAATTCCAATAGTCCCCTGAGACCCTTGAACAAGTCGAAAGGGATCGAATTGTGAAGGACCTTGAGGATTTTTTTGTGCCTGCCCAGACGCCCACTGTTCTTCGAGGGAACCGGGACCTGCAGCTGCACCAGTTCGTAGAATATCACCTGTACCAAACACAGTTTCAGTGCAAAGAAGAGGGTCAGAGGAGTCCCAGTGAAATCTAGGCATAGTTATTGGTTCTCTATCGAGACATGAAGACAATACAGACTTTGATATCGAGGGTAGAAAAGGCATAGCAGGTCTCAGTCCATTCTTCTTCAATTCATCAATGAGCTTGCCGTAGGTCACACCTGGTTGAATCATTACCACTTTGTTCTGAGAATCTATACGTAGTATTTTATTCATTCGACTTAAATCGACAACAATGGAATCAGACACTCTCGGAAGTGAAGCATCTCTCAAGTCAGGTCCTGAAGAACTACGTGGAACAATTGGGACTCCATATTTGTTTGCCCACTGAACTATCAGTGCCACATCTCTAGTATCTATAGGCCACACGATAAGTGATGGCACTTTATATCCAGAATAAGAAAACAATGTGTCCATGTCATCACTAACATTGTCGTTTCCAACAATGTCAATCATTGCAGATTTCATGTCTTTACCCATATCAAATTACGCTCCTATTCTCCTATCCCTGTTGATAGACAATTCCAGTACCGCCAGCAGGATATCTAAAATTAATAGCGCCAGATTCGCATACTTGATAGCATGCTCCACATTCAAGACACTGTGAGGTATAGTCATCTACTAAGTACACTTGATCCTCACTCTTTTTCCACAGATTCATCACACATATTATCAGACAACGTCCACACAATGTGCATTTCTCACTATCCAGAGTGATAAAATTCCCAGTACCAGCGATTCGTGTTATGAGCGGTTTATGATCTATCTTCAAATCTCGTTATCCTCCTCATTATTATCAATGAATGCAAGTGCAATAGCTTCTTCGAGTTCAGGCATTGCTGCTATTAGTTTCTCAGGATCTGTTAGAAGATTCATCTTCTCTTCACCCAGAATTGCAGTCAATAGGGGTATGACCTCTCTCATGATGAAGGGAATAGCATTCGGGAGATACTGTTTGATCCGCTTGGCAATTTGACGCACTCTTACTGCATGAGGTTCAGACCAGTCAATAATTCCCCCAAGAATTTCCATCAAAAGAGGAACAAACCATGACATTGTCTTTAAGGGACTGAACGGAAGCTCTTTCCAGATGCTGGCTAATTCAGGACCAGTTTTGAACTCTTCACCAACTGACGTAGCCATCCATTTCTCATCATAGAGATCTAGAAACTGCTTAGATGAATCACCAGCAGCTATTGATTCAGCTGCAGTTTCAATCGCAGCTCTAGCAGTGACCATTGCGGGATAAATGCCCTCAGCCTCAAGAGGACATGGAAAACCTCCAGCATCACCAATGAGTATAACATTATCAGTATGCGTATCATGTGGACAACCCTGCCATGGAAGCAGATGGACCTGAAATTCTCGTGGCTTCGCATCGAGAATTCGTATAAGTCGTTGGAAGTACTTCAAATTTACAACTTTGTTAAGATAGTGTATTGGATTCTTGTCCCACCAAGTCATCCAGTTACCAAGACCTATGTGAAATCCATCATTAAAGAATACTTGATAAGCTGCAGGAAATGTTGCAGACCACCAGACTGCAAGAGCTTCATCACCCATGATATCATCAATCTTCGTTGGCGAACATTCAAAGTCGTACTGAGGAACTAATGTGATTTGTTCCTGCTGCCACCTCTGTCGTAGACCACTCTCTCTTGCAACCATTGAGATTGCTCCATCAGCTCCAATGACTATTCCTTTGTATTTCTCACCCTTCTCATCAATTACGCCGATGACTCTATCATTTTCTTTCAGGAGACCTGTTACAAGTGTTGATGTCTTCAGTTCCGCTCCAGCATTCGTAGCAAATTTTGCTAGCCATGGATCAAACTCACTTCTGTAGCAGTTCATAGTAATCCAACTTCTTGCAGGTTCATATGTTACTGAATCAGTTGGTCGTGTCATGATATAACCAGATACTTCACCATCATTATTTACGAAGTAATTCCTCGCAGCAGCACCAGCACGCATTGAGGGACATACCTCAGGAATCAATTCCTGCATAAACTTGAAATCACGCCACATTCGAGGGCCCAGGCCACAGCCAGAGGAGTTTTTTTCTCCGGGTTTTCGGCCTCTTTCAAAGAATATCGTCTTCAGACCTTTCTCAGCAGCTTCCTTGGCTGCAACAGAACCACCAGGACCTGCTCCAACAATGACCACATCATATTCTTTCATTTGTCCACCTCATGAATCTAATTCTTTCAAATAGCGTGTGACCAGTTTTATCTTCTTTTTCAGAATCTGCTGACGTTGCTGTAGAAATGCTTGTTTCAATGGCTGACTGGCGAGTCTGCTGATTGCATTTAGAATCGTTTCCTCAGGAATAATTTCATCAATGCCAGAATTGTGAATCTTACTGAATACTTCTTGTGTGAAGTCAGCCGGCATACTAGCAACTGTGGATTCAATAAAGCGTGTGTTAAACATTAGATACTCAGCGACATAGTCACTAATTTCATCCAAGATGGCTATTCCTTTATCGGTAAGATGGTAATGAGTTGTTCCATCAGTCACTATTGATCTAATGATGTGCTTTTTCTCAAGAGCTTTAAGTGATGGATAGATTGTTCCAGTCTTTGGATCCCAAGATCCCTTGAATCCTTCACGGAGGTCTCTAAGAATCTCATAACCATACTTAGAAGACTCTAGGAGCTGAATCATTATCAGAAGTTGGATTGGAGTGAGCTTTGACGGTGTTGGAAGGAACAATTTAATCTGTATACTCATCATTATTCCAACTACGTAGATTTCTACGCAGTTGAATTCTACTGACATAAATACTTCACGACTTTCATACCAAGAGGTTCGACAAAATGCCAACTAATTATGGAAAATTGGGAATTCTAATAGATTCAGAACATCACTTTGCCAATCTACGTGCAATGATTGTTAGAATAATAGCAATAGCCCATGCTGAATGCCAAGCAAGCCAAGCCAGAACAAGAAGCCCAGCCCAACCATAGACTATTTGCACCCAGAGAATGATGAGTATCAAGCTGATTAGACCAAAACCAGCAGCAATACCAATGATGAATTTACCAAGGCGAACATGCTTGGACGTTAATAGATAACCTCCAATGATAATAGCAAATCCGCCAGACCATGCAATAATCCATAGAATCAAGAGTATAATATCGATGATAATATAGATAGGTGCAAGAGCAGCAATGCTATGAATAAAGAAATAGATGGTAATGATTGAATCTGCACCATTTGTATAGTTAAACAATATAAAAAGCAGACCTGCAATGAGACATAATAGAAATGGCGTCTGGTTACGCATCGACTTCACTCATTCACCACAAACATTAGAGGTTTATTGCTTTTTCGCGAAGATCTGTTTGACATGATTGAACTAGATGTGAGTCTGGAGATTCTTATTCAACGCGTGATCAAATCTTTTTTACCTAGTTGGTCTTTATTATGTTTTAGAAGTTTGTTAGGTCTTTTGACTAGATAGATAAACAGGACATACACTAAGAGAAGCCATATCGGGCCAATTGGGTCAAAACCAAGAACAAGATAGTGAAGTAACACACCAATCCAAAAGAAGGCTAGAAGATTATTGGAACCAGCCCATAGGATATCAGTGACCTTATGTTCAGTCTGAGATGAGTCATAAGAATTGTAAAATAATAACATCGAAGGACCAAGAACAGTATACCATATTGCTAGAAACAGGAACCAGGAGTCAGGATAAATAAGTAGGACAAGGAACAACATCTCAGCAAAGTGTAAAATATATTTTTTCGACTCTTGAGGAGTATTAACGAATCGAGAATAACTAATGAAGAAGATGAATAGACTCATTGCAAGCATAATCGTATATTTCGGTATTGGATTTTGAAGTAGAGGAAAGAGTGATGTTAGTAATCGAGTTATACTCGTGCTATGGTGATTATCTAGGTTCTCAAAAAAATTCACTCGGATGAAACCACTTAGGGATTCAGGATATATCCAGAAGAAAATCGCATTTGGAATCATCATTAACATGAACCCTAAAAACACACCAAGGAGAGGTCTCCAAGGAATACCGAATTTATATCTTGAAATCCGAAAAACAGGAACTGCAAACACAAAGAGAATGACTGCAAAAGGTTTCAGATTGGATGCCATTCCAAGAGCGATACCAACGAAGAAGTATTGTCTTACAGAATGGAGATCAGCTTTCTGTAGAAGAAGTATTGCATAAAGTATGAGAAAGATTAGGAATTGCGAGAACTGCCCTAGTATCAGATTGACAATATGTTGTGGAGCAATAAAGATGAACAATAGAGTTTTTTCAAAATTCTTTGTGTTAGAAATCAGACCATATGCAAGGCATAAGCGATAGCTCAACCAAAGGACACCCCAATTCAGTAGCATCATGATTGAACAATTTATTAGATAGAGTACTTCCAGAGGTATTGGTTGAAGGATTGCATATACATAGCTGAAAAGAGGAAAATACCTGAAAGGTAAGCCATTAGGACTTACCGAGTACAGGTCACCCGGTGAAACTAAGAGCACTCTACCAGCTTCATAAAATACCTGGATATCCATTGAGTAAACTGTTGTAGAGATGCTACCAGTGGAATAGAGTATTAGATAAACAAAAACAATAGCGATGTAGTATATCAGATTGAAGAAAAGACCAATGTGTAACAAGCGAGACCTTCTGAAGTAAGCCGGGAATGATTCATGCGGTCCATCTAGATTGATAGGTTGATTACTTACCAGAGTGGAACCCCCCAAAGAATGAACTCTGCAATAGCTAGAGATAAAGATGAGAGACCTACCAGCATGATAATTGTCAAGGCTTGTGGCCAGCTGTATCGTTCTCTCCACCTTACATCAAATAAGAAAAATGGAATATAGAGGAGAATTGCAGCTAGTCCGATAAAGAGTAGATTAGAGGGGCGAATATAGGATTGAGCTCCCACAATTATCATTAAGAGGCCGAGAAGGAATACAGGAGGATGAAGGGTCAGTCGTTCAAGTAACATCCAACGTTTATTCTTCGTCCAATATGTACGAATCCGAAAATTACGATAGAAATTAATATCCCATCCTACTGTTACTACTAGAATTGGAAAACTAATGATGACAATAATATTCAGTATATTAATTGTTAGACCAAAACTAAGAGCCAATCCTGCATAATAATTCATGAAACGACTAAGGTAATGCCGTCGGAATTGAAGCTCATCTACAAGTCTGAATTCAACTAACCAGATTCTAAATAGTAGAAAGACAATTCCCAATGGTATAATCATATCAGTAAACTGCAATGTAATACCTATCACTTCTTCTTGATATTTGACCTATATATCTACTGAGATTCGATGAATCCATGTATGGGTGAAAAGAGAGAGCTGTGCTATTATCAATATTCAAAGATCTCAAGATATTAGCAACGGGAAATATTACTATATCTACACATTGGATTGTTATGTTACTAATCAATGAAACTAAAATAGTCAGTGAGAAATAAAACAAAGCGATTCCTCTAAATAGGAGCTTGTTAACAAGATTACAATTGAGGCATATGGGTCTAGTTGCAGGCATCCTAATTCTAGGTATCTTCATCATCACGCTGCTCTTGATAATGAGTGAACGAGTTAATGATACAGCTGTGTCCTTGATGGCCTTTGGCATTGCAGCATCAGTTGTCTTCTTTCTGGAGGGTATACCTTTCACAATATTTGTAATTGATATGGGATGGGATATCATTCTCTTTGTTGCTGCGATGATGATCATAGTATCAGTTGTTGCATCCTCAGGGCTCTTTCAGTATCTAGGAATAATTCTTGCTCTAAGAACCTGCGGTAATCCAAAACGAATCTTCAACTATTTCATGATTTTAGTTTTTATAATATCTCTACTTTTCGACCCCTTGCCAACAATGTTGATTGTCAGTGCTTTTACTGTTGAGGTCTGTAATGCAATAGATGTAGATTTTCGACCATACCTTATATCAGAGGCTGTTGTAGCTGGTCTTGGTTCCATTTCAACACCGATAGGATCGATTACGAACTTAGTCATCATTTACCTTGCAGATGTTAACACAGGGCTGATGTTTATAGTTCTCCTCCCACTTTCAGTAATCCTGTTTATAACTACAGTAAGGTATATGGCGAAAAAATATACCAATATTGTTGATGAATGTGTAGAAAGAGATATGACAGACCTCTTTACAATAGACCCGAATGTAGCGATTAAATCAAGATTGGATTTATCTATCTCATCAATAGGAATGATAACCCTCATCTTGGGTCTCATTTTACTCCCACAGCAGACCGCTATGGTTGCTCTTGTTGTTGCTGGTTCACTTTTAGTCACTTCAAGGGATAGAGCAAAAGATCTCTTGAGACGACTCTCCTGGGATGCTGTCTTCTTTTTGGTAGGTATGATGGGAGTCGTTCAGGGACTAGTTTTAACAAACATAATTGCTGGGCTTGCTGGAGTTCTTGAGTGGTTGTCGAAAACGAATGTGATTATTGCTGTTGCATTGATGGTCCTGATTCCCGGCGGCTTGATGGCTCCTGTCGATGCAAAAGCTGTTGGCATCCTAATAGCTCCAGCCGCAAAGGACCTCTCTGCAATAAATCCAATCGTTCCACTTGCTTTGATAACAGGTACAAATGCTGGAGGGTATGTAGTACCATTTGGTGATGCCCCAAATATAGTTGCAGTATCTGTGGCTGAAAAGAATCTCAAGCCGATTAGCTGGGCAGAATTCAATAGAATCGTTATCCCTCTTGGTATTCTGCATCTGGTAATATCAGTGGTTTACTTAGGAATAATCGCATTCCTATTCATCTAATAAAAAAAGAGAGAGGAAGGAATGAACCTTCCTCTTGACCTTACAGCAAGAACGTTAAGTTTGTATTGCCGTCGTACTCCTGTGGTGTGTCCCCTCCACTATACGGGTAGGCAGCCAGGGCATAGTCGAAACAACTCTCCATCGTTGTGTATGGATTACTTCCAAAATGATTAATCAAACCGTATTCAAGGAAGAAATATGTCCATGCACCATTACGAGCTGGTGAGTAATCATACCCATAGCCATTCTGTGTACAGGTAGTTGTCATGTAGACCTTAGCATGATTTGCTAATGCCTGAATCTCCGGGATTAGGCCACCAGAATAGCAGTGATCAACAAAGATGAAGATCCTTCCAGCGGACCATGAGCCGACATAATCATCAAGCTCCGTGTCATAGAGATTACCATCCTGTCCACTCTCACCACTATAGGAGTCCCACATACACAAGAATGAGGAACCAGTTCCAGTACCAGAACCATGTCCTGAAGTAATGAAGGCTACCACATCATCACCATCTGCACCACCAAGCCAGCTCAGGCTAGCTTTTACATTTGCTTCAGTAGCAAGGGCATAGTATGATGGATAGTTTGAGGTATGCGTATCACCTAGTACACGAATGTAATTATACCCCATCACATTCTTGAGGTAATTATACCAGTCAGTGGCGTCTTCATCACAGTATGATAAATCACTAATAGACTTGTAGTCAGATATTCCGACAATCACAGCCCATTTTCGAACAACACCATCGCCATCACCACCACCACCGCCACCACCATAAGTGACAGTGGCGGTGAGCTGGTATGAACCAGAACCACTATAGGAACGGACCATGATATACCATGTTCCAGCACCAGGTGTGTTGAAAGTTACATCTTCACCACCAGATGTGTAACCACGCCAATCATATGTTGATGTTGTTGGTGGTGCACCCAATCGCCCGTAGAGATCAAAATCTGCTGATCCACAGGTGAGAACAGAGCGCATACTCTCAGCATTTGCATCAACTTGAATGGTCCACATCTCTGTTGCACCAGTTGCAGCAAGTGAGCTTGTCACAGTGACGCCATTCTCAAGAACATTATCACCGCCACCACCGCCACCGCCACCTTCATACTCGATCTGGTCAATCTTGAAACCCCACTTGGTCACTGAGTAATCTGTCTTAAGACGGATCTTTATCGTGTCACCATAACTGATGGCAGTCCAACCACCGGAGGAATAGAGACCAGTCAGTTTATGCAACTGCGTCCCAGCATAGTTATAGACGTAGACATAATCATAATTACGTTCGACATCTATCTTTGTAAAGTGCACTCGAATCTGTGTGGCACCCGGTTTTGTTATTGTCCAAGTATAGTCGTAGTTATTGGAGTAAGGATGAGCTGATTCAACTACATACGACTCAACCGTTCGAGGAACCTCGACTGTCCCTCTAATCTGTATAGGTTCTGTGTTGGATACAGCAAGGGGTACTGCTGATATCAAAAACATCACCATGAAACAGAGAGAGAGAATTACGAGTCTGTTTTTCTTCTTAATTTCACCCACGCGATACCAACCTCGTTGGATTTGGTGTTTTGGGGATTTACAAACTGACTTAAAAACTTACGTTCTTTTTCCCAAATAGTCTAATTTTTCAAATTTTAGTCACAGAACTGAGATTAATTATATTATAGATGAATTTGATGAACAAAGAATTTGTTTATTTGCCAAATTCATAGATTTTTATCAAATTGGGATTAGATATAAAATGGGAAAACGAGGAAGAGAAATAGTAATAATTGACGTCGACGAATTGATACAGCATCTTAGCAAGGCTTATGCAGACGAGTGGCTTGCATATTATCAATATTGGGTTGGTGCAAAAATCGCTGTAGGTCCAATGAGAGGCTTAGTAGCCGGAGAATTAATGGAACATGCATTAGAAGAGTTAAAGCATGCTAATATGTTGACTGAGAGGATCATTCAGCTAGGTGGCGAACCACTCCTAACGCCGGACGATTGGGGGAGACACACTAACTGCGGATATCTTGTACCATCAGATCCTTCAGTTAAGGCACTTTTAGAGCAGAACATTGAAGGTGAGAGATGCGCTATCGATGTATATAATAAATTACTAGAGATGGCGAAGGACAAAGACCCTATTACTTACAATATCATTCTTGAAATCCTTGAGGATGAAGTTGAACATGAGGAGGATCTCCAAGCAATACAAGAAGACATGAAGGCAGCGAAATTCTAGTACACCATCATCGGGTGTTCCATATTCTATTACAACTAGCAGTAGATTGAAAAACCATTCGAGAGTATCTCTTAATACGAGAAAGAATAGAATCCAGTTTGAGATTTTAACCTGATAGAATAATAAAGCATTAATCTTCATAAATATGGGTTGCCAGGACTTTGGTTGTGAGATATTGAGTGCAAAAAATGAATGGTTTAAAAAATCACCTGAAGAGGTTTTACAAAGCCTGAATAGCTCAACAGAAGGATTGACTAATCAAGAGGCGGAACAAAGACTTCTTGAATACGGACCTAATGAGCTAGAGGAATTAGGTAGAATTGGCCCTCTTAGAATGTTCCTACAGCAATTCACTAATCCGATGGTTGTAATATTGCTTTTCGCAATCATCATTTCTATTGCAATTTCATCATTACATGGAAGTCATGAGTCAGAAGGTATTATTGACGCAATAGTAATTTCAGCTATTGTAATGATTAATGCAATCTTCGGGTTCGTTCAAGAATATCGATCTGAAAAAGCCTTAGAAGCTTTAAAGGATCTCTCTGCACCAAAGGCGGTTGTGAAGCGAAATGGTGAATGGGAAGAGATTGAAGCAAGTCAGATTGTTCCTGGAGATGTAATCTCTCTTGAATCTGGAGATATTGTTCCTGCAGACGCCAGATTGTTAACTGTTGTTGGTCTTTCAACAGATGAGTCAGCTCTCACAGGCGAGTCTGTAGCCGTTCAAAAGACCGTTAAAGCAATATCATCTGAAAAATCAGCACTAGGTGATTTAACAAATCTTTTGTTTCAAGGTTCTGTCGTGACTTCGGGAAAAGGAACTGCAGTCATTACATCAACTGGAATGAAGACCGAATTTGGCAAGATTGCGCAGTTAGTGCAAGAAAGTGAGAGAGAGTTAACTCCTTTACAAAGAGACTTGGATGATTTAGGGAAGAAACTTGGTGTTGTAGTTCTTCTTCTTTCATTTCTCATTTTTATTTCACTTGTCTTTATTAACGCAACATACGATTGGAATGAAGCTCTCTTTGTCAGTATAGCAATTGCAGTCGCTGCAATTCCCGAAGGACTGCCAGCAGTCGTTACTGTCACTCTAGCAATTGGTGTAAGCAGAATGGTCAAGAGAAATGCTATTGTAAGGAGGTTGCCCAGTGTCGAAACGTTGGGGTCAACGACGGTAATTTGCTCTGACAAGACTGGTACTATTACAAAAAACGAAATGACAGTTCGGTATATCTATCTATCCACTACTGGAGTTGCAATAACAGGAACTGGTTATTCTTCAAAAGGAGAATTTTATAATGCATCAGCACCAGCTAGTTGTACTGATTTATCAACAATCAAAGATCCATTTGATGTTGAAAATAGTCAAGATCTGAAGATACTACTTAGAGCTGGTCAATTATGTTCAACCGCAATCATATCACCTGCTTCAGATGACAATTCAATCCGAAAAGTCGTTGGTGATCCGACAGAGGGTGCATTATTGATTGCGGCTGAAAAAGCGGGATTGACTTTTGAGGGAACGCGTTCTGAATTCGAAGAACTCACTGAATTTTCATTTGATTCTAAACGCAAGAGAATGACTACAATCGTCCGCGATAAGTCCGGACAAATTTGGGCATTTTCAAAAGGAGCGCCAGAGATTATACTTGAAAGAACTACAAGAGTCTTCGATGATGGAGATGTCATTCAATTAAGCTCTAAAAAACAAGAGGAGATTCAAAGTGTTAATAGAGTGATGGCAAGTTGCGCTATGAGGGTTCTAGCCCTAGCATTTAAGAAAATTGATTCGATACCTGACGAATGGAAGGAGGAGGAAGTCGAGAGAGAACTTGTATTTCTTGGACTTGTTGGAATGATAGATCCTCCGCGTGACGGGGTCCTCGATTCGATAAAAATAGCACGCAAAGCTGGAATCCGACCCATAATGATTACTGGAGACCATTCTCTCACAGCGAGTTCAATTGCGAAAAGCGTCGGTTTAATACAATCCGAAAGAGAAGCAGTAACCGGTACTGAACTCAACGCGATGAGTGATGACGAACTTGACATTATAATAGCTGAAAGAGATGTGTTTGCACGAGTTGCACCAGAACATAAATTGAGAATTATCAATGCGTTAAAGCGACAGAATCAGGTCGTAGCAATGACAGGAGATGGAGTCAATGATGCTCCGGCAATAAAGAAGGCAGATGTAGGAATCTCAATGGGTATCCGTGGTGCTGGAGTGACCAAAGAAGCCTCAGATCTAATTTTAACTGATGATAACTTCTCAACAATTGTATCAGCAATTGAAGTTGGTAGAGAGATATATGCAAACATCCGTAAGTTCGTCAGATTTCTACTATCAGCCAATGCAGGGGAAATACTCATAATATTTATCATGGTGATGATTGGATTACCAATCCCACTCACACCTGTGATGATACTCTGGATCAACCTAGTCACTGATGGGCCACCCGCTCTTGCTCTTGGTTTTGATCCACCTCCAAAAGGGATTATGGATAGATGTCCGCGAAAACCTGGAGCACGAATGATGGATAAGGGCATGATCCGGATTATTATAATAGGAGGTATCCTTGCCACATTTGCAGCAAGTGTTGTTTATCTTTATCTACTATGGATTGGTATTGGCCACATTCCAGGAATCACTGGCCCAGCTGTAGATTGGTCAATGCCCCAATATTCAGAAATTCTGATGTTGGCACAGACTGGAACATTTGCCACCATGGTGCTGTTTCAGTTATTATGGGTGTGGAATGTAAGAGATGAGTGGAATCCTATCTGGCGTACAAATATGCGAGAATCAAGAAGTCTACTCATTGCAGTTGCTTTCTCATTTATCTTGACTCTTCTCGTACTCTATACACCGATTTCAATAGCATTTGGAACAAAACCCTTGAGTCTTGATATTTGGATCTTGATGATTGGCCTCTGTCTGATAGGATTTCTTGCTCCAGTCTATAGACTATTACCTAAGGAATCCAATGAAATCTGTGATGATGACTCAATGATGGACTAGATAGAATCCTAGAATTTGATATAGTGTTAAATAATAGAATCGGACACTACTCAAACGAGGACACTTATCACTGGAATACTTGAGCGCTCCACAACTTGTTGAGTGATACTTCTAGAGAAAAAACCACGAATGCCGACCTTTCGCCGCTTAAGCATGAAAATCAATGCGTAATCATTTGAGCTCGCCTCTTCTAAGATTGCAGAAGATATTGACCGAGCTACCGCAGTTTTTATTTCAACAGAATAACCCTGTTGTTCAAGTACTGAAGCAATGGGTCGGGCTCGTGATTCAAATACTTGTAGAATACCATTCATATCATCAGGATCAAGAGGTGTTGTCACTGGTGCTGTGATGACATGAAAAAGTGTTATCTTGGGAAAACTGAATTTTAACAATGGTAGGATGGAAGACACAAATTCAGAAAATTGGATATCATCAGAAAGGGGAATTAACACGCCATCATTAGTCTGTTGATTTGATATCTTCAAAACCTCCGATCTATTCATCAGTTGTTTTTCCATCTTTCTTATGGATATAGGTAACAACACTCGAGACTGTACTTCTAATGCCATCGATATCAAGAATCTGGTTTTTGAGAATTTCTCTAAAACCTAAAACGTCAGGAACATCTAATATCACAACAATATCCGATTCACCTGTTACTTCGTAGATATCTTCAATACAATCAATTTCAGAGAGTTTCTTTGTGACTTTACCTAGATCTTTAGATTCAACGAATATATTTAGAATGACTTTCATTTTGTTACGGTCCTCCTTAGCAACATCAATTTACCAGGAGCTGCGGCTGATATAATAGTACTGAGATCATCTCTTTCAAACGCACGCTTCTTAGAAACTTTTCTTCGTACGAGTATAGCGAAGTCTACATCAGATGAAGTTACTGTATCATGTACTGTTTTTTCAAGTGCACCAATCATCACATTGACTTTAGTTTCAAACCCATACTTCTCTAACTCTTGTGCCATTAATTGAAGGTCTGTTTTTATTGATGCTTTGTATTCTAAAGCTGCAGATAGTGATAAATCCCATTGGTCAGTGGCAATAATGCTTTGTAATGTCAGTCTCATTCGTGTATCTATACTCTCAGTAATAGCATCAACAATAGATTCGCGTTCTTCAGGTCGGATAAAAACAATTGCATCCATCTTGTAAACGGCAGGACGTATTGTTAATCCAATCTCTTTAGAAAAGAAAGGACGCCCTTGTTTCCTTCTATATACAAAATATACAAGCATACCAATACTTGTCCAAGTGAAACCTAGGAGTCGTCCCATTGGGTGAAATAGAACAACTAAAATCCAAATTGAAAAACAAGCAATAATTCCGATAAGATTTGGCAGTGGGATTGTATATTTCCTTTCCTTATAATCAATCTTTAGATTAAAAGGTACCTTCCAAGATCTATACGTATCTTGATCAGTCTGCCTTAAAATGATGAGAGAAATGTTAACAAGAAGATAAGATAGGAGAGCTCCAAAATTGTAGAGATCAGCAACCCAATCGAGTTGTCCAATGAGTGCCATTAAAGCACCAATCATACCAAAGACAACGATTGTTCTGATAGGAGTTCGTGTCTTTGGATTCACTTTTGAAAACCATTTTGGAAGAAGACCAAAATGACTCATCGAGAAAACTACTCGCGAAACTCCAATAATACCAGTGTTTGACGACACAAGACAGATAGCAAATCCTGTAAAGGCTACAATTGGAACGAGGTACAGTCCTATAGTGGTGATAGAACGAGCTAGTGCGGATATTGGTGCATTAAGATTTGCACCGAGGGTCTCCCAACTAACAATTCCAAGACTTATGAAAGCAAGGCCAACTGCAAAAGTCAGAACTGCAACAACTGAAAGCTTTGTAGCTCTAGGTATGGTCTTATCAGGTCTCTTGGTTTCTTCTGCTGCCTGAGCAATTGATTCTATACCAATGAATGAGCTCATTGCAAGTGTTACTGCATAAAGGAAATTCTGACTGCTAGGATTACCACCCCAAAGATATGAGATATGTGGAAAAGTATCAGGTGAACCCATGACCTGAATTTGAATGCTTAATAGCTGTAGATTGAATGATAGAAGAAGACCTGCAATCATAATAACTGATAACACGACTATATTGAGCATGACCATTATGACATTAAGATTTGAAGATTCTTTGATTCCAACTATATTGATACTAATCAGTAACATGACTAAGAGAAAAGATACAACACCAGTCATTCCAAATGAGAGGCTTATACCAAAGATTGTTAGTGTTAATGTACTAGTTGCCAACCATGGCAGGAAGAATGATAGATAACCTGTAGTGGCGATAGAGAAGAGAGCTGTACATACAGTGTAATCAAGCATAACAAGCCACCCTGCTGTAAAGCCAGCAAAATCGTTTATTGCCTTCATTGAATAGACTTGAGCTCCTCCAGCATAGGGATATGCTGTTGCAAGCTCAGCGTAAGCAAGACCAGTGGCGATATAGGTAATTGCTGCAATAAGAAAAGCAAATGGTGCCCATCCTGCGGCATATGCAGCTACAAGACCGAGAGCAACATAAATATCAGCCCCGACATCAGCATATCCCATTGCAAAAGATCCAAACCAGCCAATATCCCGCTTTAGTGATACACGTGATTCAGGCACTCCAACGTTGGCTTCTTTGGTCATCTAGCTCACCCACAAATACGGATGAATTTGATATTTATTAGAAATAATCAATTAGAATGGCGCGATTATCAGTGATTAATAAGGTTAGTTGTTAGTTCTGATACAATAAGAGAAAACTTGGACCACTATTCAAAACGAAAAACCATGCATATTAATTAGCAGATCATTTAGCAATTTGTTCTCAATTCAAGATAATGAAGGATATTTTGCACGCCATAAGAAAATAGCTGATAGTGTTAATTTTTTTTACGATGCGTGGAAATGTAGATATCTTCTATCATTTCGTATTTCGGACAAGCTGTATTAGAGGTTTTAGTATCAGTTCAATTCTTGATTCAATTATGGTGACCAGATTCTCAAGTTCAATACGCCCACTATCAGTTAGAATATATTCTCTCCTTCTACGTCCAGTTTTGTCCCTCTCTGAGGTCACAAATTTTAACCGTTCAAGTCTTCTAAGTTCTGCATAGGTAGTTCCTGAACTTATAGAAACCGTTCTTTGGCTGACATCTTCGACGCCTTTCATTAAATCATAACCTGTGGACTTCGGACGTTCTTTTAGGAGAGCGAGCAATAGTGCTCTTACCAATGGAACAGGTTCAAGATTGCACAAATGCATTATGTTTCCTTCTCTCTGACTACAGAATCAACCACTTGTTAACCCTTTTGCAGACTATGTCTGTACAAAGTTGTTTTTCCTGCACAAAATCTCCTATACAAGCACTCCGAAGGCAGATATGAATCCGCTAAGTAAGAGTACTATTATCCCGATAATTGTATTCAGAAATAACAAAGTTGCACTGATCTTTGCTTCCTGTTTTGGATTAGTAAAAGAAACATGCTTCAATATACGACTCCTCGCTATGCTCAACAGTACCATCAAGCCTATCAAGATATGTTTGAGTGTCAACATCAATGAATACTGATTACTTATACTTAGATATCCTTCAAATAGCGGAGATGTATTTGTTAACATAATTCCTGTAATGAAAAGACCGACTATACTAATTAACACAAGTTTGCTCAGTCGTGACATAATAGCCTCTGAGAGTGCTTTACCTTCTGGCGTCATCTTAAGAGCTGATTTCAATGATGGTAATACAGCGAAACTCATTGTTATGAGGCCGCCAATCCAGATTGCAGTGAAGAGGTCGTGAAGAAATTTAACAGATCCTAGAAGTATGATGTTTTGCATGTGTAATCCCCAATATTGTATAATAATATGTTGTTAATAAACATATTGTCATTCCACATATATTTTATATACTTGTCATGTTAATAATTAACATCTTGAAACGTCATACTAGCAATCTCATTAATTTTTACATTGGCCAGACTATCATTATGAGAGGGACTGCAACAATAATCATAATGAGTTCAAGAGGAAGACCCAACCTCCAATAATCACCGAATTTGTAACCACCAGGACCCATGACCAAAGTGCTTGATTGGTGCCCAATAGGAGTAAGAAAAGCACTTGATGCGCCTATAGCTACTGCCATCAAGAATGGATCAATGGAAACACCTAAACCCAATGCTACATTGATAGCAATTGGTGCCATAAGAACAGCGGTGGCTGCGTTATTGAC
>SDOA01000069.1 GCA_004524595.1 Candidatus Thorarchaeota archaeon
GAACCATTAGTCAAATATGCTGTAGCAGTAATTGTACAAGTAGCATTATTCCCAAGATATCTTGTATTGATTTGTATTGTTGGTACGTTCTGATCCTCCATCAATGTTGCAGGGATAGCTGGAGCATTAATCTCCAACCGAGACCTGTTAACCACGGAGGGAGTCCATTCAGCTTTCACTAAAACGTGGTCTCCTGCAATCAAAGAGTCTGAAGTAATCACCCGTGGGTTAAGGTTTGTAAGAGTAGTATAAGTGAGATTCAAGACCGGATTTTCCGCTGACGGAGCTAATTTAATCAAGGGGGATGGAACCTTTTGATAATCAATTCCAGTTTGAAGTGTGGTCATTAAAGCGAAAACCAGTATTAATACCATTAGAAACTGGATGTTACGTCGGTACTTGGAAGTCATAATTATATTATTCATTCTCTTTCACCTTCTGGGAATGGTTGTTCCCTCCAAATTTTTAGGGCTTCATACCAGAGAACTATGCAGGCTAATATCAAGAGAGCAATGAGTGTTCCGGAATACCAATCACCAAACCAAAACACAAGAACTCCTAAAGCAGCAGTTAATGATGAAAAAAATGTTGCATATGTAAGAAATCGCGGTACCATAAGTCTTCCTTTTCCAATGAATTGGTTTAGGATACCAATTCGAACATCGCGAGTGACACTATATTGACCATGAACATCTTTGGCCACCAAACCATACTGACGTAGCCGTTCTAAATGATGCATGGATAGAGAGGGACTAGACAATTCAGCCCCACGTTGGATTTCTCTTGCGGTTAGTGGTTTTGTGTGACGTAGCATATACCAGTATACGCTCAGGGTCTTGCCTTTGATGAGTTCAGCCAATTCGTCATCAGACATTTCCTGCTTGGTCAAGACCCACTACTCCAATATCTCGACCTGTAAATAATAGCATATCACTCTTAAACAATGCTAATCAGTCTTACAGATAGGAGTCCAATAAGGCAAGGCTAAAAAGGGGTTATATTCCGCAATGGTTCAAACCTAAATGTGATGTTTCGGAAATCTCTCCAAACTCCTTAGGAAAAGCACTGACTCTCATAATGCAATTCTGGAGAATAAAAATCAATGTCAACGGTCAGAAAACCAATAACACCTAGGCCTCCAAGAACAAGAGAGAAGGTCTTGGTGATTCTGCAAGAGCAATGCAAACAGTGTGGTCTCTGTATCGAGTTTTGTCCAAAAAAGGTGCTTTGCCTTACTGATATCTATAATCGAAAGGGATATCATCCTGTCACAGCGTGCGATATTGATGCATGTGTAAATTGCGAATTTTGTGAGAGAATCTGTCCAGACATGGCAATATTCCTTATTGAAAGAGAAGAAGCTAAAAAAGCATACAAAGTAGGGGCGTTACAGGAAGGGACTTTGATTCCTGAATTTGAGGCAGAGAAATCCAAGAAAGAGGAGGAACCTAAATAGATGGCCGAACGTGTCATGTTTACTATGGGTGACATAGCATGTGCTGAGGGAGCTCTTAGTGCTGGTTGTCGATATTTCGGAGGATATCCTATAACTCCTGCGACGGAGATTGCAGAATGGATGTCCCAGAGAATGCCTCAGGTTGGCGGAGCCTACGTTCAATATGAAGATGAGATAGCTTCTATCACCAGTGTGATTGGAGCCTCATGGACCGGTGTTAAGTCAATGACAGCCACATCAGGACCAGGTGTGAGTCTTATGCTCGAGGCGATAGGTCTTGCGGTAATGACCGAGACCCCTCTTGTATTGGTTAATATAATGCGTGGAGGACCAAGTACAGGACAGCCAACAAGAGGGCAACAAGGAGATGTCATGCAAGCAAAATGGGGAAGTCATGGTGATTATCAAATAATCGCTTTGACTCCAGCAACTGTTCAGGAGATGTTCGACCAAACAGTTCAAGCATTTAATTTGTCAGAGAGATATAGAACACCTGTGTTCATACTTGCTGATGAAACAGTCGGGCACATGCGAGAACGTCTGATCATCCCTGATGAAAAGAATCTCAAGCTCGAGTACAGAAAGACTCCAACAGTAGATCCTGAAGAATATCTACCATTTAAAGCAGATGATGATTTAGTGCCTCCAATGGCTCTATTCGGCTCAAAATACCAATTTTATGCAACAGGACTAACACATGATGAACGAGGCTATCCAAGTGATAAAGAAAATGTACAGATAGATCTCATTACGCGTTTGAATAATAAGATTCTACATAATGCACACAACATAATTGATGTTGAGCGCGTGTTTCTAGATGATGCTAAAATTGGAGTTATTGCATATGGTACACCTTCGAGAAGTGCTAAGAAGGCAATCAAGGACGCTCGGACAGAAGGTATCAAAGCAGGGCTACTCCGACTCAAGACAGTATGGCCATTCCCAGAAAAGCAGGTTGCGGAACTAGCATCTGAAGTAGAACACATCATTGTTGCTGAACAAAATCTCGGCCAAATTTACCATATGGTAAGATCTGCAGCTGCACCAACACCAGTATATCTTATGGCAAAGCCAGCAGGAATGCCTCAGCTGCCACATGAGATTCTCGACAAAATTAGAGAGATTAACTCAATCTGAAGCAGTTCGATATCTATAGCAAAAAGTTAAGGCAATAATTCACAGAAAAAATACCATGAGAGTATTATTGACTGGGGCTTTTGGAAATATTGGTGAAAGTACGCTACTCGCGCTTTTCAATAAGGAGTACAAAATCAGATGTTTTGACCTCCAAACAGATGCTAATGTCAAAACATGCAAACGATTGCGCAAAAGAGGGTATTTTGAAACTGTCTGGGGAGATATTCTTGATAGAAGTCTTATAGAATCTACTGTAAGCGATGTTGACTACATTATTCACCTCGCAGGTATCATTCCACCTCTTTCTGAAAATAAACCTGAACTTGCACGTGCGGTCAATATTGAGGGGACTCGTAACATTATCACTACTGCAGAATCATCAGTAACAAGCCCAAAATTCATCTTTGCGGGATCAGTTTCAACATTTGGACCTACAATGCATTTGAACCCACCAAGGACAGCTGAGGATCCACTTGTGGCGACAGATGTTTACACTGAAACTAAGATAGAATGTGAGAAAATTGTAAAAGAAAGTTCACTGTCATGGACTATTTTACGATTTGCAGCAGCACCTCCAATGAACTTGGGATCAAATATAGACCCGATGATTTTTGAAATACCATTAGACCAGCGTATAGAATTTGTACATTCACGAGATGTTGGCTTGGCCTGTGCTAACGTACTGGAAGCCAATTCAGTTGGAAAGACACTTCTAATTGGCGGAGGAAAATCTGCACAAATGTTACAACGGGAGTTTGTATCAAAAATAATGAAGTCTATGGGTATAGGCATGTTACCTGAATCTGCATTCAGAGTTGCTAAAAATAAGGATGAATATTACTACACTGATTGGCTCGATACAGAAAAATCGCAGCAACTTCTTCAATATCAGACACGAACATTTGAAGATTATATTGAAGAACTTAAAGCACAACTCGGAGTCAAAAGATATGTTGCCAAATTGTTCAAGGGGCAAGCTCAGAAACGTATTCTTGCAGTATCACCCTACTATACTGAAGAGTAATTCTAAAACATATCTGAACCAATACTTCTGGCAATCATTTCGAAGGATTTGTTCACATTACTATCTAGTAGAACTGAAACTTCAATATAGTCCGCGCCTATTTCCTTTGCAAGATTCTGTCCTTCTTCAGTTGAAACAACTCTCTCTTCTACAAGGTCGACCTTGTTGGCTACAAGTAATGCTTTGTAATCATCAACGTGTCGGTCGACCTCATTCTTCCAATCTTCTACAGATTTGAATGACTCCCAAGATGTGACATCAAACATAAACATGACACCCTGAGATCCAATGTAATAATTTGCCCGAACTCTCTCAAGAAAGTCTTGAGAACCTAAGTCCCAAATCTGAAGATTCACCAGGTTATTACCTATCTGCATTTTTTTGTATGCAAATCCGGTTCCAAGAGTGGGAGAATAGTGTTCCCTGAAGGCGCCAGTTGAATATCGGATGATGATACTCGTCTTCCCGACTGATGCGGATCCAACAGTTACTACTTTGAGAAGGTAGGTTGGACTCATTCTAATCATCTCGTGCAGTTACAGTACATATTAGTGATTGGTATCAGATAACGATTATCATTTTACATGAAATCAATTCAGTCTAATCAAATGTTATGGATTGTGGTAGCGTAAGTCCAAGACGCATTGTTAGAACCATTAATGTGAATTTGGCCGCTGCACCCAACTTCGCATACTCTATCAATAAGCGCTGAAGACTCTGGTTCTTTTGCCAATCTACCCAATAATCAGGAGGAATATCCATCAATGGAATATTGGCTGCTGCACAGATACGTGTGACTCGTTCGGTTCCGTGAATTGCCTGACCTCTTGTGACCAAGGTGAAAATCAGTTCCTCAGCAGGATTCTCTCCTGAAGGTTTCAACGATCCTGTCTTTATTGTTCTTACCTGAGATAGACCAGGACTGCTCAATTGTTCTAACCAGAAAGAAAACTCTTCAAAACCACGTAGATCAAAAGGTGCAAAACGATTGATAATCCTGTTAGAGAATGCCTTTGTTACTTTACTAATGAATGAATCAAGTTTTGTTGGGTCCAACAATGCTGAAAACTGAGCAAGTATCTTCATCCATTCCCCAAAAATCAACATAAGTCTCCTGTTATTGAGACCCTCAAGCACTTTGATACCAAAATCAACAGACCATTGATTATCAGTAAAACGTAATTGACTGATTGATTCAGGCGCGTCACTAGCTTTCATCGCAGAAGCAAGTGCCTTTGATGCAGTATCTCTTTGATAACAGTCCTCAGCAACATGTAATGATATCTCAAGAACCTCTTTGACTAGAAGTATGCGTCTTTTCTCTGGAGATAGGGCTTCAATAACACCATTCTCAAGTAGATAGTCCAGTACTCGGAGTATCTCCCGTTCATCATATGATAATCCTAAAAGCACAAGAATCTCTCGAACACTTCGTCGTCCATCCATTAATCCTGCAAGACGTGGAATAATAGCCACCATTTCAGGATGGATACTTCTAAGAGTTTCAATCTCTCTTGATGTAGCTTGAACATATTTAAAGAAATCAGTCCTTGTTGCAACAAAATCATTGAAACTGAGAGTATTACGAAAACGGATTACTCTGTGTGCCCACAATTTTGAGATTTCAAGATACAAGTCGCGTTTTGAGAGACCACTCACCTCCAAGATCTCTTTCATATTTCTAGATCCATTGATTATTGGTACAAGTGTGCCGCTTGTTGTAACGATAGCATTTGGATCTACGGTGAAATATGGGACCCACGAATCGGGGAGGTCATCGAAGGAGAGCTTCATCATGATGCTCTCACCAAAGGGCTCTAGATATGCATCAACAAAAGGAGCACCAGAATCGAGCATTTCTGTAGTTGGAAGCCATTTCTCTTCAAACTCTCTCAGAAGTGAGTCAAGAATCTGAATTATCTCGGTATTCAATCGCTGAACTCCAACAGCTATCATGTGTGCAGTTTCGCCGTTCAGTACAGTAAATATGTGTGCACCATAATCTACATGAAAGACAGGAGCGCTCTGTTGGAATACTTCTTTTGAGAACATATCAATAGCTGTAAAGAAACTTGAAGCAAGGACCGGGTCCATACCAAACGCCCTTGGGTCAAGCTGCATGTAGAATCGAGGATTACTATTCTTATCAGTGATTAGAAGTGCTTCAATAACATGGCCAGCCATTTTTGACCCACCTTCATGGATGTTTACACTTTGATGAATATTAGCATTCTTCGGAGATACAAGAGATTGCTGACTTATTGATTAGAAAATCTTGATGACCACATCAATAATCCTTTTATCATGTTTGCATCGATTTCGTGATAGGAAGAACCTCCTATGACTGAAAGTGTACCCGTTCTGAAACATCCGATGGCCAAGTACATACGAGAGGACAGACAACCATGGATTTATTGTCCAGGCTGTTCTATTGGAATAGTGAGTGGCATGATTGCACGAGCAATTGACAACCTCAAAATTGACTTTGAAAAGACCGTAGTCGTTTCTGGAATTGGTTGCACAGGTCGTACCTCAGGATATTTCAAGACCGGAACATATCATACAACTCACGGTAGAGCAATCGCTTTCGCAGAGGGTGTAAAGATTGCAAATCCAGAACTCGAGGTGATTGTTGTCAGTGGAGATGGAGATATCGCAGCAATCGGTGGAAATCACCTTATCCATGCGTGTCGAAGGAACATCGACATGACAGTAGTATGTGTGAATAATTTCAATTATGGAATGACAGGTGGGCAGTTCGGTCCAACTACAGAGCATGAGCGATATTCACAGACCAGTCCAGCACCTATTGGAAATATGGAGCATCCCTTCAACTTGGTCAAGCTGGCTGCTTCATCAGGAGCAACTTTTGTTGCTAGATGGACAGCAATTCAGGCAAGGCGTGCGACAAAATCAATTGAAAAGGGAATCAAGAAGAATGGATTCTCTTTTGTAGAGATCATTGGAGCATGTCCAACTGCCTACGGTCGAATGAACCGACTTGGTGATGGTCTGGCGATGCACAAACATCTGCTTGAAGTGGCTGAGATTCAGAATGGACTCCCACCGCACGAGGCTGAACTTGATTACGCCACACGAATTGTTTGTGGAGAGTTCTTGGATATCGAGAAACCGGAATACACGGATGTCCTTCGAGAGATGCAAGGTAGAGCTAAAGGTGTTGTTTTTGAGTAGATACGAAATTAGAATTGGAGGTTTTGGTGGTCAAGGCGTAGTGACCATGGCAATGGTTGCTGCAGAAACTGCTTCACTCTTTGATAAGAAGTTCGTTGTTCAAACCCAGTCATATGGTCCTGAAGCACGAGGTGGTGCAAGTAAGAGTGAGATTGTCATTTCAGACGAGGAAATCGACTATCCAAAGGTACTCGCACCTGATGTCTTTGTTGTTTTGAGTAGGGCGGCATACCTAGAGTATATTGATGGTTTGAAGGAGAATGGTACCCTCATAATAGATGAGGACCTTGTTGAGATCGAAGGAACGCTCCCAAAAGGTGTAAAGGTATTCAAGATACCAGCTACGCGGATAGCAGACAAAGATGTGGGGAATAAACAAGCAACAAACGTAGTCATGCTTGGGGCTTTCACTGTTATCACAAAAGCACTATCCATCGAGGGGTTGAAAGCAAGAATAGAAGAACGATGGCCCCGATTCATCAAGAGCAATATGCTTGCATTAGAACTTGGAATGAAAGCTGGAAATGATGCTCTTCAAGCACAAGCATAAAAGATGTATTTTCACGACATGTTTTCACTAGAGAGAAAATTTGAGTTATTCGATAATCATATCCGCACGAGATAGGTATACCATTTCAAACTCACCTGAGAGAGCTAAGACATCACGAGGGCAACTTTCCACACACTGACCACATAGAATACATCTATCAAAATAGCAAATTGGTCTAAAGCCTGTTTTAGTTTGGATGTCTTCTGGTCTGCATTCGATCATCTCAATTGCTCCAGCGGGACAGACCCGTTCGCAGATCTTACATCCTGTGCATTTGTCAGGATACTTGTAGACCCATTTGCCACGAAGACCTTCAGGAATATTCAGTCCCTCTTTTGTGAAGGGATAGAGTACTGTAGCTTGCTTTGATCGTGCGCTCTTGAGGAGTGTTTTTTGCATCTTACCAAGACGTGCCATCATTAGATTCCTCCAATAACAAATTGGATTAACACAAGCCATGCAAGGGATACTGGTACTATGTAACGCCAGGCTGCATGAACGATCTGATCAATTCTCCAGCGAGCAAAAAGCGTTCGAACATTACTCAAGATAAGAAGGATTAGAACTGATTTGAACATGAAAATAAGTGTGTAGTAGATCCAACCAATCCAAGATGTAGCCATAGTAAGACCAAAAGATTGGAATGCTGGGAGAGGAATATACTCCAGCAGATATGGTCCGCCCAAGAAAAGGGTTACAGCAAGACCGACACCAGACACGAGGAGGATATTCTCAGCTAAGTGAATCATGGCTAGTTTCTTTCCACTAAATTCTACCTGCCAACCATGAACAATCTCGGTTTCTGCATGACTGACATCAAATGGAATTCTCTCTAGTTCAGCCTGAATAGCAATCAAGAAAATAATCAGAGGGCCTGAGAACAAAAGAGCATACCAGAACGGAAGGCTCCCTAAACGATACATGATTGTGGCGATTGCTAGACTACCTGTAAGTATGGCAGGAGTGACAATAGATAGAATAAGTGGGATTTCAAAGCTTATCAAGAGCATACCAGTGCGTGCTGCACCAGTCTGACCGAATGGATTGGATGAAAAGTATCCAGCTAGTACTATTGTAAATGCAATCAGTGTGGAGATAAAGAGAACAAGAATAAGATCACCTTCAAAACTGAGGATTCCTTGAACTCCGTCCAGGGCAGGATTCATATCTACTATTGGTAAGAACATTGTAAGAAGCAAGCTGAGAACAAGCATTACAACGGGTACAGCAGCAAAACCTCGTTTATTCGCTTTCCTAGGTGTCAAGTCTTCTTTTCCGAGCAATTTGAGAAAGTCCATCAAGGGTTGCATGATACCCCGCCAACCAGTATGTAGGGGACCCATCCTATTTTGTAAACGAGCATAGATTTTTCTATCGACCCACTCCCAGAGAAGTGCCAAAAACGTGATGAAGAAGATACCTGGAAAAATTAGTATCCAAAAACTCTGAACAAGCAGATTGATGGTAAGGTCGATAATTGTCTGCATCTCATGAAACTCTCCTTGGATTCTCAGAATACCACTTATTTGCTTGATTTCTCATTTCATCAAGGGGAACAAGGTTGATTGTTTGGTCTTCTGCGTCGACAATCACAACTCTGTCTGTGCAGCTGAAACATGGATCAATTGCAGCCAAGATGATAGGTGCATCAGCAAGATGATTTCCTCTGAGACATTCAGCCATTGAAACCCAGTTTGCATGAGTGGGTGCTCTGACTTTGATTCTATACGGTTTATCTGATGATTTTCCAGCACCATCACCGGTGATAAGATAGTGCACACACTCACCTCGGGGGGCTTCATATCTTGCTAAAACTTCATTGGGTTGTATCTGTGGACGCACTCTCTCACGAATTGGACCGTCGGGAAGGTTATCTAACATCCATCGGCACATGCGAATTGTTTCAAGGACCTCTTGAACTCGAACAACTGTACGACCTGCAACATCACAGCGGTCAGAGAGCACCATCTCAAATTCGCCAGAGTCTACAATATTGACGTAAGCTTGTGTTGGGTCGTTGAATCGTACATCAATTGGTAGATTACTTCCTCTTCCTGTCGGTCCGACTGCACCATATGTCTTTGCAAGAGAAGTGGGCAGAAGACCAACACCATCAACTCGATTCCAGAAGGTCTTCTCATGAATTGCTACATCACGATAGTAAATGGTTCGTTCCTCCAATCTATCAAACCCCTTACGCATTCGCTGAATGAGCGCATCGTTGACGTCCCTCCGAACTCCACCAATGGTGTTGTAATCGTAATTGACTCGATTTCCGGAGATATCCTCTAACATATCCATTACGACTTCACGGTCGCGCCAAGAATACATGAATGCGGTATCAAATCCCACTTCATGGAATGCAACACCTAGCCATAGAAGATGCGAATGAATTCTTTCAAGCTCCCAAACTATTGTACGGAGAAATCTAGCTCTTTCAGGAATTTCAATTTCAGCGGCAAATTCTACCGCTTGGGCATAGTTACCATTGTGGGTAGCAGAACATATGCCACATATCCTTGCCATGAGGTAGAGATTCTGTAGGTGAGTATTTCCTTCTGCAATCTTTTCAATTCCTCGATGGTTATAGCCAATGTTTACTTCTGCATCCACAATCTTCTCACCCTCGATGGTGAGTTTGAACATACCCGGTTCTTTTAGTGCGGGATGTTGGGGTCCGATTGGAATCGATATTCGTGGTGGCGTTACAACTTTCCTCTCTTTACTCTCAGTCATCTATAATTCCTCCGGAGGTTTAGCGCCTATTGTTTTGGAGCGCGTCATAAGACCTCGTGGGTCAGCCCAATCCTTGCGCATAGGGTGTTCGTCTTTTGGCCAATTCTCAGGTAGTTCAACGCGACGAACATTGGGATGACCTAGTGGAACAATACCAAAGAGCTCACGTAGCTCATTTTCAACAAATTCAGCTGCTGGTACAATGTCAGTAATAGATGGATATTCAGGATTTAATCTGGGAACATTGACTCGAAAGCTGATACCAATTTTCTTGTCTGTTAAAAAGAAATGATAGACTGCCTGTAGATCATCTCCGAGGTCTCTTCCAGATAAAGTTGAGAACTGCCACATATCATGAGTGTCTTGCATGTACGTAATGACTTCACGAAGATGTTCGGGATTGACTTGGATAAAGACTCTTCGTTGCTGTTTGTGAACGTATGAACCTTCTTCAATGATTGCATCACTGAGGTCGGTCAATACCCTATCTAACAAGGCATATTCTTTCTCGTAACCACTTTCTCGTGGAGCTTCATGATGCTCACTGATTATTTCATCGGTTCTACTCATGCTTCAACAGCCTCCTCTTCCTTTGTAATTACAGGACTTTCTTCATTAAGAGCTTCGGATAACACTTCGAGCAACTTGTAAGCTCCAAAAGTAATAGCAGATGGTTTAGGTGGGCACCCGGGAATATACGCAGTCACAGGTATTGCTTGGTCTACTCCGCCTAACACATTATATCCACCACGAAATACACCACCACTGCATGCACATGACCCAACAGCTACAACAAATTTGGGCTCAGCCATCTGTTCGTAGATTTTTTGGAGTCTTGGTTTAATCTGCTCAGTCACAGGACCAGTACAGAGCATAATATCAGCATGTCTAGGACTACCAACAAGTTTTACACCAAATCTCTCAAGATCTATTCTTGGCATTAGTGTAGCAATAATTTCAATATCACAACCATTGCAACTTCCTGAGTTAAAGTGGAAAACATAAGGTGACTTGACACGTGCCTTGTTTATGAGTCGTTTAAGAAATCCCATTAAATCATCTCCTATTCATTCTGAGGACTGATCGACACATACGCAGCAGCCACGAGTGTCATGACCAAGTACATAATAACGATGATACTTGGATTAGCCCAAGAGAGAAACAACATAAACCCTACAATATCAAAGAGCATGAAGTAAAGTGCATAGTTGAATAGCTCAAGATTGAATTGAACTTTCCCTCCCAGAAATGCCGGTTCACCACATGCATAGGACTCTACGGCCCCACCTGTTACTCGTGCTTTTGGTGCTACAGTTCGACCAATATATAGGATCACAGCTGCAAAAAGAAGGCTCAATACAATCACAAGTGTAAAACCACTTACTAAGTCCAAGCTAGTCACCTGCACATCTGTTGATTTCAAGGGGCGTCCGCATTTAGAACATTAATATTCTTGATGGTGGATACCCATTTCAAAAATCCCTTTGAGCACTTTTTATGTTTGAGGATGAGGAATAATCACCCATTTACTCCCCTTAGAGCAATAACAGCGGCGCCTAAAGCACCGGTTAATTGCGGTATATCAGGGACCCATAGTTCTGAATCTAGATGTATCGACAGGTAGTGTTTGAAAGCAGGGTTGAGTGCAACACCACCTGTTACACAGACTGGTCTGATAATCCCTACACGTCTTGAGAGAGATCCAATTTTTGTAGCCATTGATGCATGAATTCCTGCAGCGATATCTGCAGGGCTTACACCAGCACCAATGTGACCTATGACCTCACTCTCGGCAAAGACTGTACAAGTGTTGCTGATTGAAGAGGGATTGGTAGATTGTAGAGCTAGAGGGCCTAATTCATCAATAGAAACATCTAGAACACGAGCCATGACCTCAAGAAATCTACCTGTACCCGCGGAACACTTATCATTCAGTTCAAAATCCTCAGGTCTTCCATCGCGACCTATGCGGATCACCTTTGAATCCTGTCCACCAACATCAATTAGCAGACGAATTTCTTTGTTTAATGAATGCACTCCAATGCTATGACATGTAATTTCAGTCACGGATTTCTCAGCGTTTTCCACACGAGTTCTACCGTATCCTGTGCTTATGATTGGAATTCCACTCAAATCATAACCATAGAGGGATTCAAGCGTTGTCATAACTTGCTTGACTGCAGATACTGCAGAGGCACCGGTCAATAGGATGTGCTTTGCTCTCACTTTGAGATCTTTGTCAATGAGAACACCCTTTGTTGTCGTAGAGCCCACATCAATACCAATCCCTAAGGCTGTCACAATCTAGACCTCACACGAACATCTCAAGAAGTGCACCTACTCTTGTTTCTATCTGTGCCTCATTGAAGACCCGAGAATCAACCATATCACCTTCTATGATAACTCCAGGCACACCTGTACGTTCAGATACTATTTCTTTGGAAACAAGCTGACCAAGCGAATATCGTTTGCATGAACGTACTGAGAACATGATGAATCCATCGAGATTGTAATCTTTAATCAACTCGCACATTTTGTCAATCTTTGCATTTAATCCCTTATTGAGGTAGACATTGGAGTAAATACTTACAGCACTGGCAAACAGGTCATCACCCTCAATACGTCCGGACCAAGCATGTGTATAGGTATCAGCTGGAAAGACAACTCCCTGTTTTGCTAGACCATTGAAAAATTTGAAGATTGAATGCCATGGTGGAATGTTGTCCCAGAGAAGCCGTATCTTCTCATCACGTATTGCACCGATACCTTCCTTCACTCTGGTTTCGACCTCTTCCCATAGGGTCTGGTAGAAATCAATAATCAAGTCAGTTCCTCGCATAGATACTACAGGTGCCATTGCCAGAAATCTATCAGCGCAGTTTAACGGTGAGGGGCGGGTCTTACATGCTGCCAAAGATTTGGTCCAGAGTTCAATTGCCTTACTTGATAATGATGCAACTTCACGCATCCTTTCATCTGTAAGGCAGGTATTGAATGTTTTACTAAGGAACTCAACCAAGCGATTCATACCTTTTCGTACGTATCCTTTGTGATGATCAGGCTGCTCTCCATCAATTGGTGGTGTATCAAAAAGAAAGACGGGGGCACCAGTCTGTTCGGAAACTGCATCATACCATCTCAAAACAGTGCCACAGATATTATTGGCTGCTAGTAGTGCTTGAGGAACAGGGAGTCCGTCCATTGGACTGTCATTTGGTCGCTCAACTGAACCAATACTTGATCGTGCATATGAACAGAGTTCTTGAGAATATCCAATCTCTTCTGCAAATCCACATACTTCCGGACCGACCTTTTGAGAACCTACGACTGCCCCATATTGTTCTGGATAGCTAACTCCAACACCCATTGCAATGGGAATCTCAACAGGAAAGCCTGAAGTGACCCATGCAAGACGCTTTTCCTCACTGGCTTGATGACCTTCAAGCATATATTGAAACATTATCTGCTGGAGCAAAGTATTCGATGCAAGTTGTCGATACACTTTCTCTTCCTTTTTCTCAATCGTCATGTAAATCACCTCAAGGTCTATTAATAGACTCCAGAAAACTCTGAATCCTGACTTCCATCCGCGAACGGTCAGAGAGTTCAGGATCTACTGGAATTCTCACTGTTCTTACACCAATCTCAGCTGCAGCCTTCTCCATCGATGGAGCTTCGAATTGGTCAGGGTCACAGAAAGACTGTTCAAAAATTATCATACCGTCGATCTTGAATGCTTTTGATAATTCTTTCAGGAAGTGCATTCGATATGGAAGCCCTTCCTGAGTCGGTTCACCAGGTGCACTCAGAATGGATTTTGCCATCTCTTCGAAGGGATCTCCATATTCATCAATAGGAGATGTAAAGACACTCTTGAATCCAAAGGAGAGCAGGTCCATAGTGATTATTGTGTCGCATACTCCTTGTATTCCATTAATTATAGAGGTGATTGCTTGAGGGTCAATCATTCCACCTGCAATGATTATGCGAGGGTGGACGGTGTCTTTTAAATCATCAACATTCGTGAATTCTTTTTCTCTTAGAGCTGTTATGATTGCTTCAGTAGAATCGGACAGGCCTCTCGATTTCATCGTTTCTTGTGTTGTAGTAGAAATTTCATGGATTTCAGAAGCAGTGGAGGTAAGAGGCGCAGAGAGAAATGACCTTACTAATCTGGCAACTTCAGCGTATGATATTACTTCAGGATCTACAATTCTTGCACTGTACAAATATTGAGTATCCAAACGAAAATCTCGAAGTAGACTCACTGCTCTTTCAAAGCTATTACTGAGAAAAGGTCGGTCAAGAGTCTTTTCGATTGTCTTACTCAAAATCCTTAGTTCTTCCGTCAGATATACTAATGCAGAATCATCATCTGTGTATCTAGAAACAGGATAGGTCAAACGAAAGACTCTATCGCTTGGAAATCTAAATTTCCAGATATCGGTCAAGTTCTGCAAAGAATCACATGTATTACTAGGGAATAGTAATGCAGTCAGATTGGGTAATAGATTGTTAGTCCGTTGATTGTATAGATTTCGGATATAGGAACAAGCAAAAGTCTGAAGACTCTCTTCAAAGCCGCTTGCCACGCCAGGAAGAGCCCGTACTAGAGACGGTGTCAGACCATGCGCAAGGATTAATTCGAGAGGTGCATGGGGATAGATGTAACCAATCACCTCCTCCCCAGCTTTTACAAGCTCCCGGAGACCTGCATCGGATTGTTCGATTACTCCTTCGTTACTCACTATCTCTCCCTCGAGTAGGATAGAGTCTTAATGATGAATTACTAACGCGCTACATCTTATTTGTTCCGCTTAATTGTGAGTTTGGATTGAGTAGAAGGAAATATGAGCAACGAAAGCTATGTTAGGTAGCTATACTTTGAATGAATTTGGCTATAAAATGCCAAATTTTGAGAAGGAGAGGAGACCAATATGAAAGAAGAATTATGGCACAAGAATAGATGGCCGCCGACAGTCAATAAGACATTAGACTATCCGGATGAGCCTCTATTTGCATTACTTGACAAGATTGCAAAAGAACATCCTGATAGACCATCCACACTCTGGGCAGGAGTATCTAGGACCTTCGCAGAAGTCAAGGATCATGCTGACAGAATTGCTAATTTTCTTGTCAGCAGAGGAATAAAAAAGGGAGATCGCGTAGCAATTTTCTTACCGAATCTTCCTCAATATCCACCAATTTTCTTTGGAATTCTGAAGACTGGTGCGATTGCAGTGACATGCAATCCATCATACACCATGGGCGAGTTGAATTTCCAACTCAATGATGCTGGTGTCAAAGCTGTATTTTGTATGGATGACAAGAGGTTCACTCCTACCACATATGAGGCAGCTAAAGGAACAGATGTCGAAACCGTGATTGTGTGTAGTGTAAAGAACTTCCTTCCAAAGGCAAAGGCAGTAATTGGTGGGCTCATTGGAAAGATACCGAAAAGTCCCTATTACGAGGAGGACAAGACCTTCTTCTATGACAATATTGTGACTGAGTTTGAACCAGAGGCTCCTGATGTCAAGATCAATGCAAAGGAGGATTTGGCACTAATTCTGTATACAGGTGGAACGACAGGAACACCCAAAGGTGCAATGCTGACTCATCGTAATCTGTATTCGAATGTGATGCAGATTGACGAATGGATTCAATTAGAACCCCCAGGCGGCGGAACTCCTGAAAAATTGAAACGAGGTGAAGATATCTATGTAGGTGCACTTCCATGGTATCATAGCTATGGACTGACACTTACAATGGTTGCTTCGTATCTAATGGGCAGTGCTGTCATCTGTATACCAGATCCGCGAGCTGGAAAACCACCACTAACAGAACTACTTGCAGAAATTCAGAAATACAAGGGAACTGTGATGCACTGTGTTCCAGCACTTTATGCAGGCATGGTGAATCATCCCAATGTAGCAAAATATGACCTATCTTCAATCAAAGCATGTGGATCGGGTGCAGCACCACTCCCACCTGAACTGGCAAAGAACTTTGAGGCTGCAACAGGTGCAATTGTCTTTGAGGGATACGGACTGACTGAAACCTCACCTATGACCCATGCGAATCCATCGCTTACTAATCTTCGGAAATTCGGTGCTATAGGTGTACCAATACCTGACACACATTCCGTCATTGTAGACATGGAAACAGGTAATAAAGTACTAGCACAGGGTGAAACAGGTGAGATTGCAGTACATGGACCACAGGTCTTCAAAGGCTACTGGAACAAACCAGAAGAAACTACTGCGGTATTCCGTGAGATTAATGGACAGAAGTACTTCCTCACTGGAGACATTGGTCACATTGACGAAGATGGCTTTTTTGTCATTTCTGATAGAAAGAAGGACATGGTGAACGTTGGGGGTCTCAAGGCATATCCAAGAGAGATTGAAGATATATTATATGAACACCCAGCCATCGCTATGGCTGCAGCCATTGGAGTGCCAAGAGATGATGATACAGGTAACGAATTTGTGAAAGCTTTCGTCGTACTGAAAGAAGGACAGTCCGCAACTCCAGATGAGATTGTGGCTTGGGCTAAAGAGAAACTAGCTGGCTACAAGAGACCTCGTGAAGTAGAAATTGTAGATAAACTTCCAGTCAGTACAGCAGGTAAAGTCCTTAGAAGGGAACTTCGTGCAAAAGAGCTAGAGAAGAGAGGTTTAGCATAAGAATCAATTAAGCGGGAGATTTCTCCCGCTCTTCGTTTTTTCTCTCAGACTTCATAGGTTCTGGTTTCATCTACAACTTGTTTTAGGTATGGTTTATTCATATAACCAAAGGCGAATTGATACAGTGCGTAAAGCTCAATAATTGAAACCATAACAACTCCCAAACTAAGACAGAACATGACTACCTCAGCGATAATAGGTGAAGTCAGAGAAATGAGAGGTATCATTGTATGTATAGCTATGGCTAATGAGATAATGGGAGCGACAAAGGAGATTTTCCAAAAGAAGGAAGAAGAATAACCTTTCCAAAGGGCCATTAATAGGTCCCAAGAACCTAGAGATAATGGGACCAAGACAAGTAACCAATCAGCACTATTTCTAAGAATAATCTGGTTGGTAAGCAAATTGAACTGAATTAACGCAGCAGAGATGTAGAGAAAAAATCTAGTAAAATTCATAAATCTAGCAACTATTATTCCATTCTTCCTCTCGTACCCAAATTCAGACATGATCAATCGTTGCTCAGGCACTACTGGGAAATATATCAGTTTACATACGCGCGTTTCCAGTGAACCTCAAAGAATATCAGAAACTGTAACAATAGATGTAGATATAGATTTCAAACTGAATGAGAAAGAGAGGAGTTGAAGTATATTGGATGAGATGTACTGGCAATCAGGACCTGCATGGCCAAAACGAGCTCATAAAACATTGGAATACCCAAAAGAACCTCTATTTGCAATTCTTGATAGAGCTGCAGAGAAGAGCGGACATCTTCCCTATACCGTCTTCATGGGGAAGACTTTAACATTTTCAGAAGTCAAGGACCATGCAGATAGGATTGCTAGCTTTCTTGTCAGCAAGGGAATCAAAGAGGGGGACAAAGTAGCGATTTTTCTTCCGAATGTTCCCCACTTTCCAGAAGTGTTTTTTGGCGCACTGAAAACCGGAGCGAAGGTAGTTACTTGTAATCCATTGTACAAAGCAGGTGAATTGAACTATCAGCTCAGAGACACCGACGCGTTAGTAGTCTTTGCACTTGATCACCCTACATTTACCCCGACGTGCTACGAAGCTATCAAAGGAACTGATGTTCATACTGTTGTCGTCTGCAGTGTGAAGCCATTCCTGTCGAAAGCAAAAGCAGTGATAGGTGGTCTTATTGGCAAAATTCCGAAGAGCCCGCACTATGAGAAAGACAAGACAGTCTTTTACGAAGACATTCTTTCAACCTATGAACCTAAAGCTCCTGATGTAAGCATCGATCCTATGGATACTGCTGTCTTGATATATACAGGAGGCACAACAGGAACTCCAAAGGGAGCTGAGCTGACACACTACAATCTAATATCAAACATTCTTCAAATAGCGGAATGGGTCTATCTTGAAGAGGAAGATGCTTCAAGGGCGGGGGGAGTACAACACGGGGAAGAAGTCTTTGTTGGTGCGGTGCCCTGGTACCATTCATATGGTCTCACTTTGACCATGCTTATGGCAACTTGGTATGCTGGAAAACTCGTTTGCATTCCTGACCCTCGATCTGGAAAACCGCCTCTCTCCGATTTACTCGGTGAACTAGCAAAAAATAGAGGGACTGTCCTGAACTGTGTACCAGCACTCTATGCCGGTATTGCAAATCATCCAAATGTGAGTAAGTATGATCTGTCGTCTGTCACAATCTGCAGCTCTGGAGCTGCTCCGCTTCCCCCAGAGGTAGCCAAGGCGTTTGAGGCGGTAACTGGTACTCTTCTCTTTGAGGGATACGGTCTCACAGAGACCTCTCCAGTGACTCACATCAATCCTACCAATAGAAGATTTCGTAAATTTGGCGCGATAGGGCTACCAATCTCTGACACAATATGCAAGATTTTGGACATGGAAACCGGATCAAAAGAGATGCCTGTGGGTGAAATTGGAGAGATCGCAATCCATGGTCCACAGGTATTCAAAGGGTATTGGAAGAAACCTGAAGAAACTGCCAATGTCATGAGAGAAATCAACGGAAAACGATACTTCCTTACTGGTGACATTGGATACATTGATGAGAATGGGTACACATTCATCAGTGATAGAAAGAAACAGATGATCAATGTTGGTGGCATGAAAGCATATCCAAGAGAGATAGAGGACATCCTCTTCACACATCCAAAGGTAAAGATAGCTGCGGCTGTTGGAATCCCAAGGGATGATGATCCTAGTAATGAATTTGTCAAAGCCTATATCATCTTAAAAGATGGAGAGACTGCTACGCCAGACGAGTTCATTTCATGGGCACGTGATAAGATGGCGGGTTATAAGAGACCGAAGGAAGTTCAGATTGTAGAGAGCTTACCAATAAGCAATGTTGGAAAAGTACTAAGAAGAGAACTTCGAGAAGCAGAGATGAAAAGACGAGGACAGGAATAGAGAGAGAACAGAACATATTATTCTAAAATTCGTATAACACAATTATTTTGGTATATTAACAGACTATTACAATATAATGAAAATCGTTCGTCAGGACATTAAAAACTGACCTATGCGCTCGCATCATGAATATCTAGACTATTTGTAAAAAACAGATTGTTAGTATATTGGAAATTATGGAGTTGTTCCTGATTCTGAATTCTTATGAGCCTTACCAAGTTCCACATAGAGTCGAGCTCCTGTTAGAAAAGCCTCGCGGAGTCCTTCAGGTACCTCCTTTACAACCTTCCCAGGAATTCCAAGAACAAGACTACCATCTGGAATGATGCTGTTATTGGTCACAACCGAACCAGCTCCAACCACACAGTCATTTCCGACTTTTGCTCCGTCTAGAACAATAGAACCCATTCCTACCACGGTTCTATCACCTATCTCGCAAGCATGTATCACACAGTTATGACCTGCTGTTACATAATCCCCGATGATTGTATGGTTAGTTACAGTGGTATGTACAGTAGCATTATCTTGGATTGAAGTACCCGTTCCTACTCGGATATAGTTCATATCAGCCCGTAGTACTGCAAATTCCCAGATGCTAGAGTCTGGTCCTATCTCAATATCACCAATAAGAGATGCTCTTGGAGATACATATGCTTCTGGATCAATTTTTGGTTTTTTACCATCAAACTCGTAGAGACCCATCTTTAGTACCTAAATTGGTAATTAATTCTCAGTATCTTTAAGAGTATCGTAATAGCACGGTATTTTCATCCCTTTTTCATGACGCCAGAACACATTTTACACTCGAGTTTATTGGTGTGACTATTAGGATTGATCCCCATGATATTACTAGACCCCAATAATCTAACTCGAAAGTATCCTGATACTGAGTCGAAGGAGATAATGAGAAAAACCATCGAGTTCTTTGAACACAAGGGAAAGGTCGCTCTCAAGAATGACGACCATGAGAGAGTCTGGTACCAGGACTTCCTTGACTTTGTGAAGAAGGAAGAAATATTCTACAAAATGCTCACTCCAAGTCAATATGGAGAAACGGGTTGTAGATGGGATACATGGCGTAATATGGAGTTCAACGAGATACTTGCCTTCTACGGATTACACTACTGGTATACGTGGCAAGTCACAATCCTAGGACTTGGACCAATATGGATGAGTAAGAACGAAGTGGCAAAACAGAGAGCAGCCAAGTATCTAAAACAGGGAGAAGTCTTTGCATTCGGACTGAGTGAGAAGGAACATGGAGCAGATCTTTATTCAACAGAAATGCGTCTCAAGGTATTGGATGACAGTAAGTATGTAGCTAACGGATCAAAGTACTACATTGGAAATGGTAATGTGGCACGGATGGTCTCAGTGTTCGGAAAGACGGATGTCCCATCAGTTCCTGAAGATACCAACTATGGAAACTATGTCTTCTTTGCTGCAGACTCTCAACATCCTAATTATGAGTGTGTCAGGAATGTGGTGAATGTTCAATCATATGTCGCAGAGTACAAACTTAATGACTATCCAGTCAATGAGGATGATATTCTCTCAAAGGCAAGAGAGGCCTGGGACTGTACTCTGAACACAGTAAATGTAGGCAAGTTCAATCTTGGTTGGGCGTCAATTGGTATCTGTACACATGCACTCTATGAAGCAATCAATCATGCAGCAAATAGAAATCTCTATGGAAAATTTGTGACGGAGTTCTCGCACATTAAACAATTCTTCGCTGATGCTTATGCTCGATTGATTGCAATGAAACTCTTTGCTCTCAGAGGCGGAGACTACATGAGGATGGCCTCTCTAGAGGATCGAAGGTATATTCTGTATAACTCGCTTGTCAAGATGAAAGTTACGAGTGAAGGTGAGCGAGTCATCGATCTCCTCTGGGACATCATAGCAGCACGTGGATTTGAAGGAGAAACATACTTCTCAATGGCGGCCAGGGATATCCGTGCTCTACCTAAGCTAGAGGGAACAGTACATGTCAATATGGCGCAAATCATCAAATTCATGCCAGCGTATTTCTTTATGCCACAAGAGTATCCACCCACGGATACAGTTACTGATCCTAAGGATGATGAATTCCTCTTCAACCAAGGTATCACAAAAGGTCTGAGTAAGATTAGATTCCATGACTATAGAGCAGTATACGATGCCATAGACCTCCCAAATGCGAACATATTCAAGAAACAGATTGATGTATTCAACGAGTTCATGACTGAAGCAACACCTGATGAGAAGCAAGGAGAGGACCTCGATTTTATATTGAATGCGGGAGAGCTCTTTTCCTTGGTAGTGTATGGGCAACTCATAATTGAGAATGCAAAAATCTACAAGATATCAGATTACCTTCTTGATCAAATCTTTGATTTCATGGTTCGTGACTTCTCAAGGTATGCACTTCAAATGTACTCAAAGCAAAGCACAACAGAAAAGCAGCAAGGAATATTGCTCAAAATGATCATGAAACCTCATGTAGACAGAGA
>SDOA01000070.1 GCA_004524595.1 Candidatus Thorarchaeota archaeon
ACAACGTCCTCTCTGCGTCCCTCGAGCGCCTTCCCGATACGCTCCTCGCTTGACCCATAGCCTACAGATGTGTCAATGAAATTAATTCCTCGATCCAGTGCTCTATTGATTACTTGGATTGCTTCTTTTTCTGACGGGCGCTGAATTGGAATTCCACCCATACCAACTCTCGAAACCCTTAGTCCAGTCCTGCCCAATGTTATGATCTTCATTGCCGGTACACTCAATTGAGCTGCTTTAGAAACTCTCGGCCTCAGTGTCGTTATCTGAGCTGGAGTCCCACAGAGCCTGAGCACATGCTGCGCTGAAACAATAAAAGGAAGTATTCTCTGACTTTAACATACTTCACGCAATCAGCGTGAGGTGTTCGATAGGAGGGATAAGGTGATGAACAAGGTGGGGCAGGTTCATTTGATATTAGTCGACTCACTCACGCGTGTGGCATGTGGCGCGACCACACTTCGATTCTGTCACATCATGACCAGTGGTGGCTTCGCCAGGCACTCATGTAGCATCTTCGGTGTCCGCGGTCGCTCGGAGTTTGCAGCACAATGTTGCCGATCTGAAAGATGTTGAAGGAGGGCGAGTCCTTCAAGGATGTGTACAATCGGGAGCTGATGGAGCGAAAGAAGAAGAGATATGACGGAGAACTACGACGGTTGAAGCGGTTGAGCAAAGAGTATGGAGTGGAAGCGTTCAGAAACCTGATACGAAGAGCTCTCCTGGAAGAACAGGCCATCCGTCCTACGTGACTCTCCTACTTGCACTCATAGAGAGATTGTCCAACTTACGATGAGCGGTTTTAGCAGCCTGCAGTATTGTCTTCTTTTACATCAAGGTCTCGATACCAGTAGTTGTAGGCACATGAAAATCCCAGTTTTTTGTATAATTCCTTTGCCGCATAGTTGTTCATTTCAACCTGAAGATATGCATTCTTGGCTCCAAAAGTCTGAGCCCAGATTCCGAGTTGTTTGTTCACAGCAGTAGCAGCTCCAAGGTGTCGTCTATCTGGGCGTGTGGCAATATTGAATACACCTAGCCACTCACCTTCAACAACTCCATAACCAACTGCTGCAATCTCCTCATCTATCATCGCAAAAGCAAAGGTCTTTGGTTGCAGTGTCCGTTCCATGATTGACTTCCTGATGGGAATAGTGGAGGAATCATGATTTGATCCGCTGTTGTAAGTGTCAATCCATTCTTTGGAAATAATGTCAGAAGTTTCTACGGAAAATTTCGTATCTGATATCAAAAAAGAAATGATTGGAGCGGTCCAAATCTCAACTTGTAGACCCAATACAAAATCCCTGTGTTCGAGTTCAACATCTAAGTTGTGGGGATGACTGGCTTCAGTCATTTGGAACCGTGGTGTCAAATCCCGGGATCTATAGAAATCGATGACTGAATCAATTGCGAAATCGAGCGGGATGTTTTGGGGTGCAACCGGGAGCACACTATTAGCTCGCCGGGTCACACCATGGTCAGCACGCAATATCCAACCACCTAATCTAAGACGTTCCTCAGCGACCCAAGCGTTATGACCTAGTAATTCAAATTCGTTAATCATGTTGGGATCCATAAGATGCCACCTTGGAATTTCTTGAAAAATTCATGATTCGTCATGAATTTAACGAACATGATACGAGCATGATTTGAAGAATCATGAGTACACTTCGTTGGAATCCAATGCTTGGGGAATGGATTATTGTAACACCAAAGAGAGCAGAAAGACCATTCCAAGATTTATCCATAAAATGTCCATTCTGCCCTGATAGTCAAGAAACCGGAACATATTGGAAGGTCTTAACTCTGGATAACAAATATTCTGCACTGGATTCATCAGTAGGAGTCCTTCCTTTAGATGAGCAGTACATTATGGAAGCACCTGCTCACGGCTATTGCAAAGTGATTATTCTATCACCTAATCATGAAGAACAACTCGAACAAATGGATGAGGAACAAGTCGAGAGTGTGTTTAAGGAATATCTTAGTGTGTTCAGAGAGCTAGATACTGCGAGAGGAATTGAGTATGTTTTTGAATTTGAAAATAGAGGAAAATCGATAGGAGTTAGTCTAGATCATCCTCATGCACAAGCCTATGCACTACCATTCATCCCCACTAGGATTAGACAAGAATTGAAGCAATTTCAGGAAAAATGGGAAAACGAGAAGAAGTGTCTTGTTTGTGAGATTCTTGAAAATGAACTTAAGACACAGGCAAGTCGGATAATCAATGAAACAGCACATTTTGTGTCATTCGTTCCATTTTTTGCAAAGGTACCGTATGAAGTCCATATCTATCCAAGAGAACATGTTGCAAGTCTGGTGGATCTTGAAGATAAATTGTTGGAGCTAGGGACAGTAGTCCAAGATGTCGTCTGTAGATATTCACGGGTCTTTGATGAGATTGCCTATGTTATGGCATTTCATACTCGTCCATCAACAGGAGAACATCCATACTGGCATTTTCATATTGAACTCTATCCACCGTGGAGAGACCGTTCAAGGTTAAAATACTTGGCAGGGTTGGAAACAGGAGCGGGAACATACACAAATGATTCTAGTCCGGAAGATATAGCTGCAGAGTTGAGGGATGCACTTTGAACCTAGTGATTCCAGAGATACTTTTTGATGCATTTCATGACATAGTGGAAGATCAAAAAGAATCGATCTTTGGAGCAAGGGCGCCCGGAAGAATTGAGATAATTGGAAACCATACTGATTATAATGGAGGTTTGGTACTCGCATCAACACTAGACCGATTCATTTGGGTTGTTGGTACGACTAGCGATGATACAAAGCTCCATTCAATCGAATTCAACAACACAATAAGATTTGACCCGAATAATCCAATTTTCATTAATGAAGTTGGATGGAGTAACTATGCAAGGGGTGTCTATTGGGCATTCAAGCGAAGAAACCATGATGTAAAAGGACTAACCGGAGCTATTCATGGTAACATTCCTCTTGGAGGTGGTCTAAGCTCCTCAGCGGCCTTACAGGTAGCCTTGGTGAATATCATCTCATGTCTAAATAACTTGAAGATACTTCCAAAATCACAAGCGATGCTTGCTTTTGAGTCAGAACGAGTATTTTGTGGAATAGCGTGTGGAGTGATGGATCAATTTACTTCTCAGCTTGGAAAACCTAATTCTCTGCTTGGAATTCATTGCGGCAACTTGATGACACAAGATATAGCAATCCCTGAAGGAGTATCATTTATTGTGGTCAATTCAATGGTTTCTCGTGACTCAAGTACAATATTGCATGAAAGGAAGAACGAGTCTCTGCAGGCCCTTAAAATTCTTCAAGAAGCTGGCTGGGACATTCCAAATCTATCAGCGATCACAGCAGCAGAAGTGTTTAAGATTTCAGAGAGCCTTGATGAAAAAATGTCACGTCGTGTAAGACATGTAGTAAATGAAAATCAACGAGTTCGAGAGGGTATAACCTTACTTCAACAAAACCAGATTGAAGAATTTGGCAGATTAATGATTCAATCGCATGGAAGTTCAAGAGACCTCTATGAAGTTTCACATCCAAATCTAGAGATCCTGATGGGAATCTCTCAGAATCTTGATGGCGTTCTTGGTTGCCGATTATCAGGAGCTGGTGCAGGCGGTAACTTGCTTATGCTCACAAAGACAAAAGATGCAGATAGAGCAGCAACTGAAATGACCAAGATTTATGAGAAGGAAACCGGACTTTTAGCAGACACCTCAATCTGTGCAATACCCGGGGGCGTCATTGTGGAAGAATTCACGCAGTTATAGAGCGAGTCGTACCATTCATATTGTCGAAAAAAACCTATATGTAATAATGAATCTAGAACAACTAGTCTGTGATTATGCACCAATTCTGAATTTTCATCCAGATGAAGGAGATTTCTGTTGTTTTCCATCTGATGCAGAGGAAGTCTACCAGAAATTTCATCGAGACTGGACGAAATTTCAGGAGGACAGGTCTCCAGCAGCTATGATACCAACAACCCCCTGCTATTATGAAACATGGAACGATGATGATATGATTCAGATTCGTTACTGGTTTTGGTATAGATACAATGATTTTCCCAAAGTGCCGTTTGGTCTGGGTAAGCATATTGGGGACTGGGAACATGTCGAAGTAAGACTATACGATGGCACCTCCCCTAGAGATGCAATCTGGTTTCTTTCAAATCATTTGGAAGCTAGAATTACCTCATTTGCACTGACAATACAAAACATTCATCCAGAAACACCACTCTTAGATGGAACGCATGTGAGAGTCTGGGTCGCTCTAGGCTCGCATGCCAACTATCCCTCACCAATGAGTGCTCCACGATGTTATGGCAAGATAATCTGCGACAGGATACAAGAGAATGGTGAGATTTGGTACACCGAACAGGGATTAAAACCACTTGAAGAAACTAATTTCCATGACTTCAAAGGCAGATGGGGGAACGAGAAGTCTCCACGAAGTCCCATGAATGAATATAATAATAGATGGCGAAATTATCCTAATATTGAACCAGATACCTATTCACCTGCTTTGTGATTAGGATTCCAAGGATTTCGTTGAGGAATCCAACGAGGCACATTTTTCTTATATCGAAGGTAATCTTCACCGAATCGTTTCTGTAACCCAGGTTCTTCAGAGAAAATAAAATAGAAATGATTTACTATGAAGAAAACGAAACTCCACAGTAGAATTAACCATGAAGAAAAAAGTACTCCTTCTCCAACAATGATCAATATGACTCCTGAAATCATTGGATTTCGCGTTCGAAGATAGATTCCATTCATAACAATTCGTTGAGTAGGAGCCCATGGAGCCAAAGTTCCTTTTCCGATTTGGTAGAACATCTTTATTGTGAGTACCATCAAAGCAAAACCTACTAGAAGTATACTTACACCAAATAGTAGAATGATGATGTTAATCAAATAAGGCACTTCACCACCCATTGTCGTATCCTGTGAAACGGATAATAAAGCGGCGGGAATAAGAATCAATGCACCGAAAGGTAGCATGAGTGCACTAAGATGGTCACGAAATTTCAAGAGGCGGCCTCCAGAGATGCGAGATCATTGAACGGGATCATACCCTTTTTTCATGATGGTATCGACTGCCTGTGTCGACTCATTTGGCATGTCTTTATTGAAATGAGCTCCGCGACTCTCTTTTCGCATTCTTGCCATCTTGATGATCAATTCTGCAACAAGTGCAATATTTCGTAGTTCAACAAGATCAGGAGTAATAATGAAATCCCAGTAGAATTGATTAATCTCACGTGTGATGAAGCCAATCCGATTTCTAGCTCGGATTAGTCGTTTATTTGAACGGACAATACCAACATAGTTGATCATGACGCGTCGTATCTCATCCCAGAGATGTGAGATTACAACCAGTTCATCAGGATCTGTAGCCTCACCAGGATCCCAAGGAGGAATCTCTGTCATCGGGAATGGAGATTTAATGTCTTCAATAGCAGAAATTGATGCATTATGTGCGATAACTGTAGCCTCGAGTAGAGAATTTGATGCTAATCGGTTGGCACCATGAAATCCGGAACATGCAGTCTCACCAATTGCATAAAGCCCTTTTACATCTGTTCTTCCGTTGATATCCACTTTGACTCCACCCATCATATAGTGAGCAGCAGGAACAACAGGGATGGGTTCTTTTGTTATATCGACGCCAGCAGTCAGACAGGTCTCATAGATTTGGGGAAATCTATCACGGATATAATCAGCATCTTTAAACGAGATATCTAGCCAGACATGGTCTGCACCAGTTCGTTTCAATTCATTATCTATAGCTCTTGCGACAACATCCCGTGGTGCTAGCTCAGCATCTTCATGATAGTTTGGCATGAATCTGGTACCATCACGACCTAGTAGTAATGCTCCTTCTCCTCGTAAAGCTTCAGATATCAAAAAAGCTCGAACTTTGTGATGATAGAGAAGGGTTGGATGGAATTGAACCATTTCAAGATTCATGACACTAGCACCAGCCCGAAATGCCATTGCAATGCCATCACCCGTTGATACATCAGGATTGCTGGTATAGAGAAAGACTCTTCCAGTACCACCGGTTGCTAGTATAGTAGTTTTAGCAGCGAATCGTTCAACTTCTCTAGTATTAACATCAAGAACATATGCACCATAGACTCTGTTGTTCCAGACATAGAGATTCACAGCCATATGATTTTCAAAAATTTTGATGTTATCGACCTGTCTGATCTTTTCAATGAGTGCCAATTGGATGTCTTCACCCGTATGGTCTTTGACATGTAGTACTCTCCTCTTGCTGTGCCCACCTTCAAGTCCTAATTCAAATTCACCTGTTTCTTCTTCTCCTGAAAAATCTACTCCAAGACTAACCAATTCTTGGATTCGAGCTGGGCCATCCTTCACAATAGCCTTTACTACATCAGGATGACAAAGACCGTTTCCTACTCTTATTGTGTCTTGAACATGTAGAGCAATCGAATCTTCAGGTGATACAACTGCTGCAATACCCCCCTGAGCATGAGATGTTGACGAATCAGTGATTCTTCTTTTGGTCAAAACGTGGACAGTACCATGTTTAGCCGCCTTCAAAGCAAAGAGTAGTCCAGAAAGCCCACTACCAATGATAAGAAAATCTGAGGAAAAGACCGTGTCTGCCATCTGATTGACCTCAATTCATGTGCGTGCCTGATACTCATAAGGCTTCTTGAAGGAAGTAGGAAGACATTAACCCAAGAGAGTATAAATGTAAACAGCAGCAACTCGAGATTACGACTATGACCACTTGTGAAGAATGCAAGAGATTCGGCTATACAAGGACAGGTCAGGTCTCGTACCCCTGCGCTTTATGTGGTGAATTGAGATGCGAGAACCATATGATATGGGTCCCTGCGCATGAGCTCAATAGACCACTTGATGAAGCTGAAGCAATCATCAGTTTTATCGAGTATGATAAAGTGGGAGGTTGGTACGGGTTCTGTGGGCGGTCTTCTCACATTCCCAGGGGATTACCAATCAGATACGGAAAAGAGAAAGAGGGAGGAAAGGTAGTAGAGGCAATCCTTGACAACGAAAAGAAATCGGGTCTCGAGTCATTCCAACTCTGGGAAGTTGGTGCTATAGAGGAGGGTTTTGAGACCACATGGGAGGTCAAGCGGTATGCACTCTCTTGTTCTCTTGCACCAGTCATGGCATTAATAGCTAACATGTATTTGACTGGACGAGAACCTGCAACGTTCTTGGAGAACCTTCATAATTCTGCGTTCATGACATTCGCTACTAAGAAGTCGATATATTATGGAGAGGACTGGAAAAAATTCACAAAAACGATTGGCACTAATCCGAGTAAGGAGGATCTCTTTCAATATACATGTTCAAGATGTGCTGTGATTCCCTGCATGAATAGGCAAGCGCCATTCTTCGATCGCAAACTACTACAGAAACTTGTCAAATCACCAGAACCATCAAAATAGATGGACTGTCGCAATTGTGAAATGAAAACTTTGAATTGTTATCCTGCAGTTGTACCACAATATTGACAGGTTGCCATTTTTCCATTTCTAAGCGCATTAGCCTGATCAGGATTGAATTTCGATCCACATAGTGGACAGAGCCAAATTCTAATTTCATCTTGTGAGCCAATACGAGGAGCTTCGGATCCAATTTGATTTAGGGCTTTCTCGACCCATGTGACAAAGGACACTTGGTTCAAATCTCGAAATGTACGAAGTGCAACCTGGTATGCAGATTGCGCTTCTTCCACGCGACTCAGTCCCCTCAATGCATTTCCAAGACCAAAAGCATTCCATGCTATGTACCACTTATCTGTAATGCTATTGGCTGAATCAAGACCTTTCTGGAATTGTTGAATAGCTGAAGGATAATCCATCCGATGTGATGCAACTTGTCCGAGCCCCCAATATGCTGCTGCTTGGAACCAGTTACTTGAGAGCTTTACTCCTTGTTCTAACAGTTCAAGATATATTTTCTCAGCTTTTTTCAAGTCGTGTGTGTTGAGTGTGCAATCACCCATTACTCGAAGCGCTTCAACTGCTCTTTCGATACGACCTTCCTTCTGGAATTGTTTCCTGGCCTTTTCAGCTTCTTTCAATCCTTTCTTGAAATCAGAGATTTGATGTAGGCGAATTGCCTCTTGTAGATGTATTTCAGGACTAGGTGACATAGAGAGAAAAGACATGAACCTAGATATCAAGTCATTGGTCAGTTTGTTGAATCTCCTTAGAAGTTGACCATCTGACTAATCCAACGCCTATTAGAGCAATAGTACCAGCAATTAATGCTATCAAAGCTGGAGGTTCTCCTAACACGAAGTCTCCAACAACACTAACAAAGGGGACAAGGAATAGGAAAGAGGATGCTTTTGGGGCACCAAGTATCTCGATTGCTGTGAAATAGAGAACATATGCTAATCCTGATGCTAATATACCAGAGAAGAGAATACCAAGAATGGACCAGACATCTAAAACGAGAATGAAGGTAGTCCCCTCCATTGCAAGAAGGAGTATAAAGGGGATAATCATGAGAGTAGAACTCACATGTTTTACAGTCATTACGATATACCTATTGGCACCTTCAAGATAATGAAGAGAGATTGTATAGGAACCCCAAGCAATCATTGCTATGATTGCTAGAATAATACCAATATCAAGGCTTGACGAAACTGCAATCGAGTTCCAGAGAAAGATTAAACCACCTATCAATCCAAGTAAGAATCCCACCATCTTAATGGCTGTAAGCCGTTCACGAAGATAGACAGTTCCATAGAGAAGAACAAGAATAGGGCACAGATTCACAATTATTGAGGTAGTCCCTGAGCTGACAAACTCTGCACTCGTATGGGAGGCTATCACAAAAACAGCTGAGAAGAGAGCACTCAGAAAAAGTATGTTCTTGTATGGTCTAACTTCTTCGAGGATTATGGAGAGCCCTTCTCTTCGGTAAGCAATAACAAAGAGCATGGTGATGGCACCGAGAGAATACCTGAAAAAACCGAAGAGAATGCCAGAAACTCGAACAGGGTCGATACCTGATAAGAACCGTGAGATAACAAAGTTCATACCCCATAAGAGAATAATTGTCGCTAACAACAGGTAAGGTCTCTTAGATGACATTGAGACTGGGGTAGGTATATACTACTTAGAATTAGTGGTAAGACTGTCTATTACTTGTGAAATGTCAGGACAATCTCATTCGAATGTGGAACCACTCGCAAAAAAGGACTTGAAACCTTTGAGGTTCGCCCGACTATAGTTGCTCCATAGGCCTTGATCATTGGCAATGGAACACTTGATGGAACATGAAATTCTAATTCCTCGGGCAACTCCTCTAAATTCACTTCAATTTGGTGTTGATTAGCTGAAGGTCCAATCTCAACATGGGCTGGTCCGAACATTGTAGGTAGATTATTGATTACAAGAGGTTTCTTTGCCGTAAACCACTCATTGGGAATTCCAGGAAGAAGTACGAGGTTTGATTCCTCCTCAATTAGGGCCATATCCCGCAAGAGAAGGATTAGGTCTGCCGCAGCAATAACACTAGCACCGATGCCCTCATCACCGCCAAGACTATGGATGTTCACAAATTCCGGAAGGAGGTAATCCTCTGTGAAAAATTCAATAGCTCGCCTAAGGAGTGATTCGACCTTCTCACGTTGTTTCGTCATTGTATAATAATGTGCTAATCTGAGAGCCAAGTGACTAGAGTATTGTTCTCTTGGCCGAAATATTTTCCATAGGTTGTGAATAACTCTTCGATTAGTCACCTTATTACTGAGTGTTTCTAAGAATGCATGGTCCAATCCAGAAAATCTCAGTTGTGATACAGTAGAGAGAAGATCAAGTATCTTATCTTCAATCCCATGCATGGCAGGATCGTCAGATTTGGGCCACCGCGCATGATTTATGTCCTGAGTGATTTTACTAACATTCCTCCAAATATCATCCAGAATTTCAGCCAAATCATTAACCAGCTCTTTATCTTGGAGGTAAGAGTAATATGCTTGGGCGGATCTCAATGCTGCAAGATTCCAGAGGGTCTGAATCAGGTCAGTAATAATAGACTCACTCATAACAGTATAACTTTGCAATGGTTCATCACCATCAACATTGGAAGTCATTAATCGTACTGACTGCAGAACCCCCAATGTTAATTTCCTAATAACCGACGAGTTCTTCTGTGCAAAGTCTGTAATGGAATGATCAGAAAACTGAAGAAGCCCCCATAAAATTGGACTGTAAAGACTCAAGTCTAGATTTCTTTCAGGTATTTGTATTCGTTCGATAATATCTGTTGCAACGTGCTTCGCCACATCAATACAACCTGAACGAACTAGAGCCAGTAGGATTCGCATACGCTCTCTCCAATTTAGAGAAGCTAGATGAGAATCATCTGGAAACATGACGGATAATGCTTGAATTACTAGTGAAACTGTGGCTTGAGAGAATGCAAGATCAAGTGATTCATCAGGAAATGTCGTATCTGTACGGTTATCAGAAAAGGCGAACCATTTGTTAACAGATACATCACGGTCCTTGATACTTGGAGTGAGGGAGAACAATTCTTCATTATTCATACCTGATGCAAGCGGCGAAACAAAGAAGATATGTTCCGAACCTGTGGGTGGAAGAATGATATCATATTTCAACAATACAATAGCTTGACCTGACGAAGACTCTGTCTTGATATCAGTACGCGTTGAATCTACCATTAATATGTGTGGAAGTTCTCCATTATAATTTTCACTCATTATGACGGCTGTAGGATTTTTCGATAATATGAGAGAGAGATAATCATTAATCATTACTGTACGGTTTCTATCGTCGTACTCTGCCAATTCTATTGGTTCAAACCCAAAAACAGACATAGGTCGTAGTGCCACGAAAAAAGTGAATGTCGCCTTTTCCAAATTATGGTTTCTTAGGATGATTTCGTTGTAGATGAATTCTTTTTTTTCCTTCGTTACATGGTAGATCAATCGATCAAATTCAACAGATTTGAGATGAGCCTTCCATTCGTAAAGCTGATCCTCACTAGAAATCAGTTGGAGTTGTGAATCATCTTTTCCAAGTAATGCAGGATAAATTATCGACTCGCCATCAAGTAGCCAAAAATCAATAGACCCGTAATCAAATCTTGCAGTCATGAGACCACGAGAGTCAATAATACCATAACGAGAGGCACCAACGCCGCCGATATTTGACCAATTGAGATAAGACACATTTGCTAATTCAGTAATCATCTCTTCATCTTTATTGATGTCTTTCAGCGTGAGATAAGCCCAAGAAGGCAACATCCAAGATTCTGCATCAAGATAGACACGAGCATTCAAAGCGGCTCTGAGATAGCTTATCTCGTAATGAGGTAGAAGGATATCCTTAGACAGAGGTATCTCATAGGCCTTTGCTACTCTTCGGAATCGTTCGAGTCGTGATAGTTCGTCTAGAATCAATATAGGACCTCTCGATTGCATACCTGGGATTTGACTACATTACTAATGATATCAAATCCCCTTAATTATAATATTCGTGTGTTGGTGCTTTTGACGGTAAATCCTTAATAGACAATGTCCAGACATGAACCTTAGTCAGACAATGATTTGGAAATAGAAATAGTGTAATAAGCCACCGAATTAGAGGGAGAATAATGGCAGAAGTCCTTACCAAACCATCAAGGCGCATTAGAAATATGGTTGCAAAAGAACTGCGTCTGATAATTAAGGACAAGGTCGCTATTCTCTTAATATTTCTCCTCCCAGCAGCTCTCATAGGTATGTTGTGGTATGTCACGGACTCTAGCGGGATGGGAGGTATGAGTATTGGTGGTGGAGGGTTTGGTGGTGGAGGTGGCAGTGGTGAAAATCAAACAATCACGACCACAACGAATACTACAGTGACAGAAGATGGGCTTGTGATTGGAGTTGTAGACCTCGATACCACTCGAACCTATGAAGGAGAAGACCTCTCGGAGAACTTTACAGCATATCTAGAACTTATGTCAAAAGAAGTAGTACATTTCAACGATACTGAAGATGCCTATCGAGCTCTCTATGAACAACGGATTGATGCCTATGTGGTAATTCCAGATGGATTTGAAGCAAACCTCACCATTAACGAACCAACCTATATTGAAATCCACTATGATGGAAACAATTGGATTGGTTCTGCAACTGTACAAGGAACAATTTCAGCTGCAGCCATTCTCTTTAGAGTGTCTAAATTGTGGATTCGTTCTGAAATATTTCCTGGAGTGGTCATTGAATTCACTCCTGAAGGAGGATATCTCGAGTCCGTGTTTGGTGGATTCATTGTAATCTTCTCAAGTTATCTTGGAATAGCAATGACATCAGCGCAGAGTATTGTGGGGGATACACCTCTTCGAAGAATGCTTCTAACGCCAACAAATAGGCTAGAAGTAATCGTCGCAAAAGTGATAGGATACGTCATTATTGGTTTCTTTCAATCTCTATTGTTAGTATCACTATGGGTCTTAGTATTCAGTCTTAATCTGAACACCAGTTTTATTGCGTTAGTCGTTATAATGACAATGAGTTCACTCACTGGCTCAGCTACTGGAATTCTTATCTCGTCAATTGCCAATACACGATTACAAGCAAATCAGATGTTCCTCTTCGTCCTGTTTGCTACTCTAATTCTATCAGGATTCTTTATTGATGTAGGCGCATTAGATGAGATTTTACCAATGAATCAAGGGCTGAAACTTCTTATCGATACAGCCTTCAAGGGACTGTCGTTACTCCAGGTATTTGACCGGATTTTGAAGCTCTTTGCCTTTGCAGGTTTTGCAATACTTGCAGCGACCTTCATCTTCGCTAGAAAACCAACATTAGGATAGGTGATATGATGATACCAGATACAGAATATAGCGACTCGATTGTGGAAGAAAAACCAACCTTTGTAGAGGAAGCATATTTCTCAGGAGCTAGAATAGGGGAAGCCATTGATTGGTGCATCACCCGTCAGGATCGAGACTTGCACTGCGAGATTGAAGGCACTCTAACCACAACTGGAAAAGAGGTCCATTTCAGGGGACGAATTCTCAAGGTCAAGAAAGGTGTATTGAGCAGAAAGATTGCTGTTCATGTTGATGAAGATCTAAGAAGACGAAGAGCGGGAGAACTCGAAAAAATATTGACAGTAGGAGGTGACACTTCATCTCAAGAAGACGTTGCAGCCTCACAGATAACTGTCCAGAACTATCTCAGGAGAAATATGCACGACGATATCTACTACGACGGTCGAGACCTCCAGCAGGCTGTGAAGGATCTTGAGAAGATGAAGAGCCAAGATATCGTCTGTACTGTATGGGGAAGGAGAGCTTCAGATAAACTCCCAATCATGATAAAAGGAACCATTGTCGGTGCCTCCACAGCTCCAGCTCCAATCCTGCCCGAAGGTTCCCTCGAGGTCCGTGTCGAACCAGAAACGGAGAGTGGAGAACCTAGGATCTATCATGTCGCACAGCCACAGTTACTGATTGGTCCACGATACAATCCGAATCTGACAGTTCTAGCTAGTAAGGTATACATTATGCCATTTGCCTGGAAGCAGGCTCCAGAATACAGAGATGTCGTTGCGACACGTAACCTCACTGTCACTGTGAAGAGTGGTCAGAAACTCATCGAGAATGTGTCGTTCTCTATAAAAGAAGGAGAGATGTTAGCTATTATTGGTGAGTCCGGAGCGGGAAAATCAACAACAGTCAAGGCGCTGATTGGTGATATCCCCAGCACAGGAGTCTGTAGGATTGCTGGGATTGATTCAAGACAAACACAAAAAGTGCGACACTTCTTTGGATATTGTCCTCAGGACCTATCGTACATGTACGAAACTTTCACACCGTTGGAGAACATCATTGCTTTTGGCAAGCAGTATGATGTACCTGAATGGCAGCTGATACAGAGAGGGAAGACCATGCTCAGAGACTTTGGTGTTCTTGAGAAGGGAAATGCTCCCACGACTGAACTCTCAGGAGGGCAGCAGAGAAGGGTATCAATTGCTATTGCTCTTGCTCATAAGCCAAAAGTCTTGCTATTAGACGAACCCACATCAGGGCTCGACCCAGACAACAGAAGTGAGCTGTGGAATTATCTTACGTTTATCAATCAAGAATATGGTACTTCAGTAGTCGTCATAACACACTACCCTGTCGAAGCAGAATTCTGTGACAAAGTGGCAGTATTCTTGAGAGGTAAAAGCCTTGTTGCATTTGGTGCGCCATCAAAGCTGAAAGAGTCAATGCCATCCCGCGGTTTTGCTGTAGGGGTGGTACTTGAGGATGTAGATCCTCGTGCACGGACAACGCTAGAAACAGTGGAGGGTGTAAATTTTGTGTTACAAAGAGGAGAGTTACTGAAGGTGTTCACTGACGAACCTCTTGAAATCATTGCAGAACGATGTGTTGCTATACTCAAAGAGAAAAATATTGGAGTGAAGATTGTAAAGACCAAATCTCTTTCAGATATGGTGGACTATTACATAGCAATTACGAGAGGGCTCATTCAAGGAACTATTGAGAAGTGATACGATGGCAGGTCCTACGAGAGCGTTCGCACAGTCATTGCATAGGGTGTTCATTTGTTCATTGATCGCAATGGTCATCCTTAGTGGAACGACCTCAGCACTTCCAATACTAAAAGTAGAATCAGAAATTGTAGAACCTAAAGATAAGATTGACCCAGCTCTCTTGAATCTGACATCAATAGAAGAGAGACTAGATGTTCTTGTCAGGTATAATCAGGATACAGCAGAGTTCAAAGCAAAGAATGCAATCCTACTTGCAGATAAGACAGCAGAGTTACTTGAGTCATATACATCACTAAATATGATACGAGTAAAGATGCTTAGTACATCAATCATTAACCTTGCTAAGGAGCTATTCATTTCTAAAATCTGGTCCAATGATTTGACTGAATTGAAACAATCTGAACAATATTCCGCAATTGCAGAAGACCTAGAAGACTATATACCCCTGATTGATAGAATCGGCGCAAGAGAACTTGCAGATGCTGGATACAATGGTTCAGGCGTAGTAATTGCAGTTTTAGATACAGGAGTAGATCCATTACATCCAGACCTTACAGTATCAGCATTTGCATCCTTTGTTGAAGCCGATACATTACCACTCGATCTTGTAGGGCACGGTACATATGCTGCGGCAGTAGCAGCTGGTACTGGTAATATATCTGAAGGAAAGTATGCTGGAATTGCGCCAGGTGCAACATTACTCTCAGCGAAAGTGACCCTTGGTGGACTCTTTGCTGCTCCGAGCTGGATTGTTTCGGGTATAGAGTGGGCAGCCAGCAGGGGAGCAGATATCATCCTCCTACCCTTCAATACATTTGGAGCGCCTGGCGATGCGGTCTCTTCTGCCATTGAGGAGGTCTCTCGGAAGGGTATATTCGTAGTTGCAGCTTCAGGGGATGACGGACCGGATTATCTCACAGTCATGTCCCCGGGAGGAAGTGCTGCAGCGTTCTGTGTGGGTGCATATGATACAGAAAAAGGAGAGATTCCTGATTTCTCTGGTAGAGGTCCCTCTCTCAACCTTCTCACAAAACCAGATCTTGTCGCACCTGGTGTGGGTGTTGTTGGCTCTAAGGCAGGCGTTGGCCTATCTAGTCTTGGTTTTGGGGACATTGGTCTATCTGACTTGGGAGACCTCGGAGGACTTGGTGGTCTATTGGGTGGATCTTTAGGCTCAACCATAGAAGAGAATTATACCATTGCAGACACAACAACCGCATCGGCTGCTATTGTTGCAGGTGCAGCAGCACTATTACTTCAGGCATTTGACAGAGCTACACCAATTACCCTTGGTAATGTACTGAGAGATACAGCAACCTCTATAGGGTATGGAGCGAATGATGGGGGAGCAGGACTTCTCAACCTCAGAGCTGCATTCAACTATCTTAGTACTCGACAGACACCAGTTGAGCCCCGTACTCGAACAACTAGCACTCCACTTCTTGCGCTGGGCTTAGTTACAGCATCAGGATATGACGCTTCTACGACTATGCTCATGAGTAGTTTTGGCACAACAATTGTCGCTCTAGATACTCGTAATCCGAAGGATTCAGGAGTACATCTCTTGATGGGTATGTTTTCATTGAAATGGAACAATATGGACCCAACAAATCTTATGATGTTTAATGTGAAAAGGGAGCTTCACCAAGTAGCAATTGCAAGCACGCTGACGAACTATGACAGACATGTTGGAATCCTATCATATGAGGACGAGGTCTTTGTCATACTCGTTGTGGAATCCTATAATCTGTCCACATATTCTACTCTACCACTCACAGCGTTCAGGATCACACCACATATCCTCAATCTTGGTACTCAACCCATCGAGAACGTGAGCCTTTCAGTAGCATATAGTCTAAATCTTTATCTGGATGACATTGATGACCATGGAAAATACGACCTTGATAATGAGCAGCTCTTTGCGTATGGTCTCTCGGAGTCCTATGGCAATTTCTATATTGGAATGAATTCAAGTATCCCGCTTTCTGCTTTCGAGGTAGGGAATTCTTCTGAGATTTCAGACCATATCGCTGATAATGCATTGACTGGTTCAACCTCATTTGATGGCAACGTTGCCCTTGCAATGCAATGGGACTTTGGAGTCGTTGAAGTCAATAGTCCAGTGAATGTCACAATTGCTCTAGGCTTTGGGGAGAATCGCACTATCCTTGATTCATCTATAGATGCGATGTGGTTGAATGAGGTTCCCTCCATTATCGCGAACCAAGGAGACCTCATTGTTGTTGAAGCAGATTTACCGAGAATTGCTCAAGTTGAACAGACCTATGAATCACAGGCAATCATCATGAACATTGGTGTGTACGACACCTCTGCTATAGCAGCGATGTTAGTAGCAGAGAGTCTGGAGGATCAAGGTTCATTATTTGCCAAGTATTTCTCTAACGATAATATCAGACCATTCCAAGCGATGAGAATGACAGCAACCTGGAAGCCTGAAGAAAAGGGATTAAGGACTGCAATCTGGGCTGTTGCTGCCAGCCTTGAATCTATTATTGGGCTTACGCAGAATATCAATATTCTAGGTATTGGGCTACTTGATGACTTCATATTACGAGATGTCTTCATCATAGACCCAATCTCATCCACATCAGTCTTTCCGAAGATATTACCATTTGCACCATTCGATGTTCGATTTCCTGCGGATTTTGGTATCTATAGCTTTGTTCTATCAACGACAGAGTCGCTTGGAAATATGACCATCAAGAACTATGGTAACGCATCAGATTGGGGAGATATATCACTCACAAGCACCGACACCATAGAGGGATACTATGATTTCTCACTCTTCATTTTGGTTCCTCCGATAGGCATGGATGGTTATCATATCTGTGATTATGTGATTGAAACAGAATACGGATGGACAACTAATATCACACTTGAACGAGATGTAGAATATCCACGTGCTATGATGTTGCTTGATACATCACATGGAGGAGGGTTCGGCGCTCTACTTGGTGGAGGAGATTTCAGTATGGGGACGAGTGACTTCATGGGTGGAGAGGGAACTGAGGGATTAGATTTTCCAGTAGCTCAAGATGGGGGAGAAGAAGATAATGATGATACAACTGCATCAATGGATTTTAATCTGAATGATCTAGGTAGCCTTGACTCTCTCACGAGCCTTCTTGACTCCTTTAGGATGACGACGTTTTCAGGTCTATCCAATATGAAAAAGAGCCTGGCTGCAGTTGGTCTAGACCTTATAGAAACTCCGGGGATGGAACTAGATGCGGGATTATTATCAACATTCTCTACTGTTTTTATTATAGCTCCAACAGAGGAGTATAATTCAACAGACATCCAAATACTCAGGAATTTTACTTCTGCGGGAGGAACCCTCATAGTTCTAGGAGATAATGATGATAATGCCAATATCACTGCGCTCAACCCACTCCTGATGGAGTACGGATATTTTCTGCATGGAAGTCACTCAGAGGAGAATACTACTAATATTGTAACGACATCCAGATTGGGAACAGGACTTCAATCGGTTTGGCTTGGTGGCGGCACCTATGTGATGAACAACCAATCGAATGCGCAAATAAGACTTAATGGGAATAGTGTCGTCATACTTGACCAGACTGACCCAGAGATTGCTATCTTTGGCTCATCAAAGATATTCATGAACAAGAACCTCGTCAAATGCAATAATAGTCTGCTTCTCGATAATCTGAATCAATATCTTCTTAGGAACACATTGACAACCTCTACTCGCCTCTCAGAGAACACTACGTCCTATCCCCTAGATAAGAGCGTCTATGTCAATCTGTATGTGAAAGATATCGATGGTAATCCAGTAGACGATCTGTTCGTTGCAATTGTCTATGAGCTCCCTGACGGAAACCTCTCATACTTTATTGCAGGATTCGTCGAAAATGGTCTATATTCATCGCAGTTTGCTCCAGGAAACTGGAGGGATGAGGGAAGAATCAATGGCATTTTCATTATTCTAGGTACTGAGGACTATGCAATGACCTACGCCAGTGTGAGCTTCGACCTCTACAAAGTTCCAAAACCACCACCTACTGAAACTGTGATAGCGTGGCTCACAATGCCACAACTAGCTCTCCTGACATCAGTCGGTATCTTTGGGTCGTTGATCTTTGGACTCGTCTATAATCGTCGACGCATGAAGAAGCGTCTTCGTATACCAGAGATAGATATGGATCTTGCAAGTGATATTGATAACACACTAAACATGCTTCTTGCAGCATTCGCGCAACTAGAGGACCTCATTAAACGAGAGGATCTTGACCGAATACAGAAGGTTGAGGGACTACGAGTTCTCATGGAGAGCATTGAAGAAGGTCGTAAGATGTTCGACCGCGTGAGCGATAGGGTAGGAGGTGTCTAGAGTGGGGAGAAAAGATAAGAAGGATAGCAAGAAAGACACCAAGAAGGAGAACAAGAGGGTAACCAAGAAAGAAACCTATCGTGAAATAGACATCATTGACCTGAGAGTCGCATTTGGGAAGTTCTATGCTTTGAAGGGAGTTTCGTTCTATGCCAACAAGAGGGAGTTCCTTGGTGTAATTGGAGCGTCTGGGGCAGGAAAGACCACAGTACTGAGAATCCTGACCGGACAGATAGGACCCACTGATGGTAAGGCCTTTGTAGGGGGATATGATGTCACCAAGAAGGCGGACCTCATCAGCCTCCTCGTAGGATATGTGCCCCAGCTCGAACATCTGAGTCTCTATTATGATTTCACACCTCTTCAGAACGCACAGTTCTTCGGGAGACTGTACGGAATGCGGGTAAAAGAGATTGAAGCACGTGCCCGTGAGGTCCTGACGATTCTTGGCTTTGATGAGGAACTCATGACAAAGCGTGTCGACAGGCTCTCTGGAGGAGAGAGAAAACGTGTATCAATTTGCCTTGGGATGATACACAATCCGCCCGTTCTATTACTTGATGAACCAACCACTGGACTTGATGCACACCTCAGACACGAAACCCTCAACTATCTGAAGGAATTGAACTACAAACTTGGGACAACCATGGTCATCATCAGTCATGACCTCGAGATTGTTGATTATTGTTCCCGTGTCGTACTACTTGAGGGAGGCGAGATCAGCCAGTTTGGTACGCCACAGGAGTTGATCTCTTCCCTCCCTGGTAAGGGGGAGAGTATCAAGGTGACCCTTCGTGCAATGACTCCTGAGATCATCCGACGGGTCCAATCATTCTCCGGGGTGCAATATACTGCACCAGCTGGGAGAAATGCGATGAAATTATTCATCGATGACCCCCGCGACAATCTCTTGCCGGTCATTCAATACCTTAACGAGATGAAGATGCCCTTTGATGGTGTAGAACTCGTCGAGGCTGACTTTTTCGATTACTTCCAAGTAAAACCATGGAAACATGAACAGATGGGAGGAACCGTATCATGAAACCATATCATGCAATCCTTGCACTCGTGTTTGTCTGTGCACTCGCAGGCATAAGTATTCAAGCCACACAACCGGGACATCAGCCAGCTCTGGTGATGAGCCCATACTCTCCTCACTCGGTGGCAGAGATTACACCTTTTGATACAGCGCTGGTCTGGTCAATAGCTACAGGCAATCAGGTGGTCGACATCATTGTTGACAACTTCGACTCAGATGCAAGGGATGAGGTAGCAGTCATTACCCAGAATGGAACACTGTTTCTCTTCGATGATGATGCAACGCTAATCTGGAAATTAAAACTAGGCTCAACACCTCGCACTCTGACCTCCCTTGATGGGACTGCAAGTGTGGGTCAGGAGATGCTCATTGGTACAAATACGGGTATTCTCGTTGTTGGTGCGGATAAGACTGTGCAGATGAATATGAGTCTCCCAGAAGCTGTCTATGCAGTAGCAGGAGCCAATCTTGATGGCGATGCATTTGACGAGGTGGTGATAGGGTGTGATGACTTCTATGTATATGCCTTCGAGATAGACACTACACCACTCTGGAGTTATCTCAGCAATGGTAGGGTACGACTCATTGAAGTAGCTGACATCGATGCAGACTCACGGGACGAGATTGTTGTAGCATCTGATGGAGGACGATTCACCCTGTTGCAGGACACGGGTGCTGTGGTCTTTGAGAAGACCAGTACAACTGCCATAAGAGGAGTAGCCATCGGCGACCTCACCACAGCCAGCGACCCTGATGTCGTCTATGGGAATGCAAACGGCACAGTCCACGTTTATGAGGCCACGGGAACCCTCGCGTATTCCATTCAGATTGGTGAGGGAATCACAGCACTGGAGGTCGGAGACCTTGTCACAGGGGGAAGGCATGAACTGGCTCTTGGTACCTCTAACGCAGCACTCCGTGTCTTCAACTCTAGCGGCGGTCTTCTATGGAATAAGACACTTGGCGGACAGGTAAATGCTATTCTCTTTTCCAATATCGGTGCAACCTCAGACGCCCAGATACTCGCAACAACAAACGGCGTCATCACCATGTACAACGCTACAGGCTGGCGTGTGCTTCAGAATAATATAGTCGATCTCACAAGAGTCATCGATACAGGCGACCTCGACACATTTGGAGGACAGGAGTTCATTCTTGGGACAAATGCCGGACAGGTTGCAGCCTATGGACGTGACTATGATAAAGATGGTCTCGCTGACGCACGAGAAAACCTCATTGATGGGACGCTGTGGAATGACCCAGATACTGACGGTGACCGGATTAGTGATGGAGACGAGGTGCTTGAATATGGTACTGACCCGCTCTCTCCAGACTCTGATAATGATGGACTGTCGGACTTCGCTGAGATTTTCACTCATAATACTGACCCGAACCATAAAGACTCAGACAGAGATGGGTTAACAGACTGGCAGGAGGTCTACCTGGGGACAGATCCAAATGATAGCGATACTGATG